>PMXD01000284.1 GCA_003165895.1 Bacteroidota bacterium
GATTATGATGATGTTTTTTCAGATTTTGATTCGCGCCCCCTTACCGAAAGGTCCCTTTCGGATGATTTTTTGGTAGAAATGCGGAAAATGGTGCGCGAAAAACCCACTGGCAATATTGAATTGAAGCTTCTGGTACCAACGGCAAAGCGGAAGAAAGAAGTTGAAGCCATGGTAATTAAAAACCTGCATACCCACTTCAGGCATGCTGCCGTTGGCATAAAAACCGAAATAACCAAAACCAGGCGCCAGGGCATACTGCTTACTATGCTGGGCTTTGTTTTAATGATTGTAACCGCATACATAGTAAGCGTGGCCAGCAACAGTTTTTTTATGAAGGCTTTGCAAATAGTGCTGGAGCCATCTGGTTGGTTTATGGTTTGGACCGGAATGGATAATATCTTCTATAACCGCAGGCGCCGCAAGCCAAACCTGGTGTTTTTCCTTAAAATGCTTAATGCTGATATCGTTTTTCTGCCTTACTGAGTCTATATATAATAACCCCGCCTTTAGGTTTATTTGCCAAAACCGAAAAGCATTATCGGTCTTTAACCTGACTTAAATTAGGCAGCCACCTGATTTTTGTCAGTAGGTTTCAGGCTATCTATTCATTTTTTTGGGAACGGGAAAATTCTGTCGTATATGCCAATGTTATAATTAAATACATTGGCACATTTAACAACAATAATGATGAATTTTAAGCTTTTAAGACGTTACCGCCAGATTATAAACATTCTGGTAAAATACGGTTTTCAGGATGTATTGGCCGATGCCGGTGTATCGCTTAAAGCCCGTGTGGTGGAGGCGTTTTTGCCTAAAAATACCATCAGCAAAATCCACGAGCAGAGCAGATGGGAACGCATGCGCCTGGCAGTTGAAGAGCTTGGCACTACCTATATAAAATTTGCCCAGATATTAAGTAACCGCCCCGATATCATTCCGCTGGAACTAGTGGCAGAGTTTGAAAAATTGCAACAGCACGTTCCGGCCTTTCCCGGTGAAGAAGCAAGGAAAATAGTGGAAGAAGAAACCGGAAAATCAATTGATGAGCTATTTGCCGGGTTTGAAGAAACCCCTTTTGCAAGTGCCNNTGCCTCTATTGCACAGGTTCACTTTGCCACTTTAAAAAATGGTAACAAAGTTGCCTTAAAAGTACGACGTCCGGATATTATGGACAAAATAGAACTGGATATTGAAATCATGAAATACCTGGCCCGGCAAATGGAAGAACATCAAATCCTTGATAAGCTGGACCCGCAAGGTATTGTAAGGGCTTTTGAGTCAGCTATTCATAAAGAACTTGACCTGGTGCATGAAGGCTATAACCTGCAGCGGTTTGCACAGAATTTTGAAGGTAGTGAAACTGTTTTTGTGCCAAAATACTACCAGGAATACACCACCAAAAAGTTGCTGACCATGGAGTTTGTGGAGGGGGTTCACCCCTACGACAAAGAAGGCCTGGCCCGTATTGGCGCCGATGGGCATATAGTGGCGCAAAATGGTTTAGCAGCGCTGTTCAGGCAGATATTTGAATTTGGTTTTTTCCATGCCGACCCACACCCGGGCAACTTGTTTGTTATGTCTAACAACAGAATCTGCTTTATTGATTTTGGTATGATGGGCACAGTGCTGAAAGCCGATGTTGAATTTTTTGCCGATATAGTGTTTGGTGTTACCAACCGCGATTCGAAAACACTTATTTGGGGTTTAAAAAATATTGCAATAAGTCAGAAATTTGAAGGCAATAAAACCTTTGAATACGAAATAGAAGACCTGATTAACGATTACAATGAATTGCCTGTGGATAAAGTGAATATGACAGAGTTGTTTGACAGGCTGCTTGACTTTGTAAATAAATACAACATAAGGATGCCGGCTGACTACTTTTTGCTTTCAAAATGCCTGGTAACTATTGAAGGGGTAGCCAAAAGAATTGATCCCGAACTGAACATTATAAAAGAGCTGGAGCCGCATATCAACAAAGCTCTTTCAGACGAGTTTAGCCCCATGAACATTATAAAAAGAGTACTTGGTTCTACACGCGATAGCTTGTCGTTAATTGAAAGCCTTCCCCGCGACCTGCGCGAAATTATAGGCAAAGTAAAAAAGGGAGAGTTGAAGGTATCTATTGAGCATGAAGGCCTTGCAGAGCTGACCAATAAAATAGACATGTCAAGCAATCGTATTGCCGGTGGGTTTATAATAGGTTCAGTTTTAATGGCCTCTGCAATTCTTATTGCGGTCTCATTCCCCCCCATATACAAGCATATTTCGATGCCCGGGGGCCTCGGTTTTTTATTGGCCAACATCCTCGGTTTAAGGATGTTGTTTACAATTTTTAAAAGTAAAAAGTATTAACATCCTGAATTTTGTAGTATATGTCAACAAATAAACCATACTTTTGGAATTCAACCGAAAACCGGTTAATAACAGCTGAGCAGGTGAATACAATTATTGGTTTAGG
Source organism: Bacteroidota bacterium (assembly GCA_003165895.1). Classification (GTDB taxonomy): domain Bacteria; phylum Bacteroidota; class Bacteroidia; order Chitinophagales; family LD1; genus Bog-950. The sequence continues at coordinate 2,462 of PMXD01000284.1, forward strand.
AGCCCTTTTTGAATATGCCACCGAAGGCATTTTAGTTACTGATAGTACTGGTTCTATCGTTATGGTAAACCCCTCAGCCATGCGCATGTTCGGTTATGAGAAAGATGAGCTACCTGGTAAAAAGATTGAAATCTTAATTCCCCGCCGCAGTTCTCATAGCCACGAAAAAGTGAGGGAGAACTATAATAAAAGCCCTCAACCCAGATCGATGGGTGTTGGACGCGATTTGTTCGCTATTAAAAAGGACGGCGCGGAGTTTCCTGTGGAGATAAGTTTAAGCCCATTTGAATCGGCAAACGGCAAATTTGTTATTGCTTTTATTATTGACATTACGGTGCGTAAACAAAGCGAAGCAGCTTTAAACAGGCAGCGGGAAGAGCTGGAAAGGGTTTCGGCCCAGATAAAACAGTTAAATATTGAGCTGGAAAGAAAAGTAGAGGATCGCACTACTATGCTACGCGAAACCCTGGCCCAGCTGGAAAGCTCAAAAAACGAACTATCAGAATCATTGCAAAAGGAAAAGGAACTGGGCGACTTAAAGTCAAGGTTTGTATCTACCGTTTCGCATGAATTCAGAACCCCGCTTGGGGCAATTCTATCCTCCTCATACCTGCTTGGCAAGTATATTGAGAAACACGAGCTTGATAAAACCGAAAGGCACCTGGGCAAAATTACTGAATCAGTGAGGCATATGAACATGATGCTGGAGGACCTTCTGTCGTTAGGTAAACTGGAAGAAGGGCTGATACAAGCCAAAAGTGAAGATTTTGACCTCAGAAAGTTTATGACCGAATTGGCTAATGAAATGCAGGAGCTAACCCACAAAGGGCAAAAAATAGAACTGGATTTAACTAATATTGACCACTTTACTGCCGACAAGCGTCTATTAAAAAATACTCTTTTAAATCTAGTTAGTAACGCCATAAAATTTTCGGAAGAGCATGGTATTATTAAAATCAGTTGTAAATTAGATGCCAGCGAGCTAAATATAGCGGTTGCTGATTCGGGAATAGGAATTTCCAAAGCAGACCAGGAGCATTTATTTGAACGATTTTTCAGGGCGCAAAATGCAGCTAATATCCAAGGAACCGGGTTGGGACTACATATTATCTCAAAATATCTCGAGTTACTGGATGGTTCAATTGCTATTCAATCCCAACTTGGAAAAGGATCAACTTTTACTATAACAATTCCTTCAAAATAAAAACTATGAAAAAAATATTAATTATTGAAGACAACAAAGCTGTGATTGAGAACATCGAGGAAATTCTGGACATGGCCGGTTACAAAGTATTTACAGCCGGTAATGGTATGGAGGGTGTTGACGCAGCATTAAAAGAGCAACCCGACCTCATTATCTGCGACATTATGATGCCAGAACTGGATGGCTACGGAGTGTTGCACCTGTTGTCGAAAAACACCAAAACTGCCACCATCCCTTTTATATTTTTAACCGCCAAAGCCGACAGGGTTGATTTTAGAAAAGGAATGGAAATGGGTGCTGACGACTATATTACCAAACCGTTTGAAGGCGTTGAACTTTTGAATGCTGTGGAGATGCGGCTTCGTAAAACCGAGATATTAAGAACTGAGTTTGCGTCTAATACTGAGGGGGTAAACAGCTTCTTAAAGGAGGCTAAAGACTCAGCTAACGTAAGCCTTACCGATGGCGACCGGGAAGTACGGTTAATTAAAAAGAAACAAATGCTTTATACCAATGGCCAGCGGCCGGTAGGTTTGTATTTTGTTTGCAAAGGGAAAATCAAAACTTTTCAAACCAGCGGAGAAGGCAAAGAATTGATTATGTCCATTTGCAAAGAAGGCGACTTCTTAGGCTACATTTCTCTGCTTGAAGAAACACTTTATAAAGACAATGCAGAAGCGCTGGAGGATTCGGAAGTAATGATTATACCGAAAACCGATTTTTCCAACCTGATTAATACCAACGCAATAGTTAGTAATAAATTTATTAAACTACTTTCAAGCAACCTGGCCGAAAAAGAAGAACACCTTTTAAAACTGGCTTATAATTCTTTGCGCAAGCGCGTAGCCGATGGTTTATTGCACGTAAATAATAAATTCAAAAAGTCGCCGAACGATAAACCTAAACTTGAGGTTTCGCGCGAAGATCTGGCACAGGTTGTTGGCACAGCTACTGAATCACTTATCAGGGTACTGAGCGATTTTAAAGATGAGAAGCTGATTGAAAACAGGGATGGTAAAATAGTGGTGCTTGAAGAAGCTAAATTGAAAAATATGCTCAATTAAACCGGTACCAGGAATATTACCTTACCGTGGGTTGCCCATGCGAAGCGCAAGGGCCGGGCTTTCCGTGGAATTTATCCCGATTCCCCATCGGGCAATGCTGTTAAGTTAAGCCGATATACAGTTCTTTTTGAGCTATGCTACCTCCCAGCCTCCGAAACTGAGGAGCAGCCACTGGGCAAAAAGAACAATTTTGCCCAGTGGTGTATTTCTGGATGTCGGTTCTCCCGCTTCGGGAGTTAGAGGGTTTGGGTAGATATATTTCTTAACTTAACGACATTAGGCACATCCTCTTTATTACGCGCGCAGGCAATCTGAAAATCATACAAGCGAGGGTTTACACTTTTTTGTCCTCAGCTAGTACCTAATAACATGTAAATCAATAAGTTAATTGATTTACATCATCGAAAATGGTCGAAAAGTGTAAACCACCCAATGTCATTAACTTAACGCTATTACACGGGCTTATACAGTAGGCGCAGGCGTACTTGTGAAGGGCCTCCGACCTATAGCCAGGTGGCAGACACCCGGCCTAACAAGGAATTAAAACAGATTTTTTTCGATACAAGCCGCGGTTCATGATTTCGGTTTGCTGCCTGATAGATTCCTGGTGAACGGCCTGGAATATGGTAAGAAATAATTCAGGAGGCAGGCCCAACTCGACGGCACTTTTTTGCCGGGCCTCTATTATTTCTGCCCAGCGGTCTTCCTGTAAAATGGCTATGTTATTTTCTTTTTTATAGGCAGCTATTTTCTCTACAAGATCCATTCGTTGCCTGATGGTATAAATAAGTTCGGTGTCCAATTCATCAATGTGGCTGCGCAATTCGTTCAGATCTGCTTTAACGGCTTTATTGCCCGCAAAGCTTTGGCGCAACACCAAACTGCGCAGCAATTTTTCAAGGGCTTTCGGGGTAAGCTGCTGTTCGGCATCGCTCAACGCTGCAGTTGGGTTATTATGACTTTCTATCATAAGGCCGTCAAAATTCAGATCCATGGCCTTTTGGCTTACTTCCTGTAACCAGGTGCGGTTTCCGCAAATATGGCTGGGGTCGGATAGCACAGGTATGTGGGGCATAAAACGTTTAAGTTCAATGGGGATTTCCCACATGGGCATATTCCGGTATTTACCTTTGTTTGCCACCGGAAACCCGCGGTGTATGGCTGCCACATTATTGCTTCCTGCGGCCATGATGCGCTCCAGTGCACCTATCCAAAGGCCCATATCGGCGTTCATCGGGTTTTTAACCATTACCGGAATATTGGTGCCCCGGATGGCACTGGCAATTTCCTGAACCGAAAAAGGATTGGTGCAGGTGCGGGCGCCTATCCATACAGCATCTATTTTCATTTCCAGGCAGGCTTCTACATGGGCGGTTGTTGCCACCTCGGTAATTACCTTCAATCCATATTTTTGCTGTATCCGGTTCATCCAGTGCAGGCCTTTCAGACCAACACCTTCAAAACTACCGGGGCGGGTACGCGGTTTCCAGATACCGGCGCGAAACCAATCAATACCGGCTTTAGCCAGTTGCCTGGCGGTATCCAGCATTTGCTTTTCCGATTCGGCGCTGCACGGGCCTGCAATTACCAAAGGTGCGCCTGATTTTTTGCGCTTAAAGCTTACGGGGGTATGTGTTTTCGTTTCCATTTATTTTGTTTTAGCAACAGCGTTATCGGGCGATGGGCCGTTATTGCCAACACTCATGGCGCCGGCAGGTTTAGGCGTAACACAGGTAGGCGATACGGGGGCAACAGCCTTATTGCCGAGTTTCCGCCGGTCCATAGCCGGCAAAGCGGCGCCGCCTGTTGGCCTGTTTCGGTTAATCACCGGGCCTGTCGTATTGTTTGAACCGAACATCTTTCGTTTTAAGGTGGTGAGGTAGGGCTCCCAAAGCGAACCGTTATGAAGGTCGTTTAAAAGTGTATCGTATTTTTCGGTCATCTCGCCACGCCATTCGGGGTCTATGTGCACGGTCTTCCCGGCCCACCGGTGGCAGTATTTGCAGGCTTCGCAATCCAGCTCCTCGCAGCCCATAGTTTCAAACCGTTTCATAAAGCCATCCAAGCCGCGGTTGTTAATGTAAACCNNAACCTGGCCGGGCTTCACAAAGTGCTTCAGCATCCGCTTTACCGAAAAACTATCCTTTTCGTGTTTCGATTTAAAAACAGAAGCGGGGTAGGCGTAGTTCTGCACTAAATCCAGCAGGTTTCCATCGTAGCGCTGCGCGGCGTAAGCGGCCACTCGCATAGCCAAAAGATCGGTTGGGGTATTGCGTTCAACGATTTTAAAATTGGTATAGCCCATTTCGGTGTAGTAGTGAAGGTCTTCGGGCCGTATCCAGTTGGCGCGGATGTAGTTAACGGGTTCTTCCAGCCGGTATGCATTGCAATAAATGGAGCAATAATCAAGCGGAAAATTTTTGCTTTTATTCCTTGATGCGTTCGACAACAATACAGCGTGGTTAGAGGCGATGGCGCAGTCCTGCCGGCACCAGTTGTTTACGATCAGCGAAAGGTCAATGCTTACGGCTTCGCGCATGGCCCTTAAAACCTTCATTTCGCGGTGAATGGTGGTTTCAGAAATAACCACGCAATCGGCCCCGTTATCTTCCCAGAAGCGTACCTTGCGTGCATTGTCGGTTTCGCGGTGAGCAGATATCCTGACGCGGAATTGCGGGTAATTTTTTTTAATGACTCGCAGAAAAAACAGGTTCGAAACGGTAATGCTGTCCACGCCTGTCTCATCAAGCCAATCCAGCAACTTGCGCAACTCGCGCTGACCTTCGGTGGTAAATTCAACATTATCCATACTCGATGAATTGAGCAGATAATTAAACTCAACGCCCTTGCTGTGGGCGTGGGCTACGTAATTTTTCATTTCCTGGCGGTCGATATCGGGCAGGTAAAAAGAGGGCCGTCCGCCACCGAAAAAATCGGAGGGTAGTTTGCCGTAGACTTCGTAAACGGGATATCGCGAAATGCGATTTATCAATTCGGGGTCAAAATTGCAGGCCACCGAGAATCTGACGGGGCGTTGGTGCACCGGAATGCTGTCAATGTCTTTGCTTTTGAGAGGGTTCATTTTTAAAGTTTTGAGTTAGGAATGGGGTGGCTGGAAACGGGGGCATGTAGATCTTTTTTTGCATTGCGAAAATTTCGCTGCGATGCAAATGAAAGGAGGAGAGGCATCCAAAACTTATGACAAAAATCAGAGAGGGACATGACTAATGTTAACCGGGGTTCCGTTATATGGATTATGCAATAGCGAAAAAGAGACGTTGGTTTCAGGCCTGATTAAGGGAGGGGTGGCCTTTGAGTGGAAGGGGTGGTAGCTTTGACCACTACAGGCCGCAATTCCAAATCAACATAGGCCGGATTTTTTTGACCATTACATATAAGGAGTTAATAGCTTACGATTCATCACTTTAGGCATTGTCTTATTGTCTTGAGAATTTTATAAACCGATGCTCAATTGGCCCCGGCCTTAGATGATTTTTGAGACCGGCTTTTCCAATGTAGCGCTGGTTTCAAAATTTCCCTGGGTTATCAGCTTATTGTTAGATATGACAAATTGGTTTTTAATTATTTACACATATGACAAACGTCATTATATTCCTTAAAAAAGGAGCTAATTTCGCGTTACACATTACTAAAATACATGAGAAAAATCTACCTTATTTCAGCCCTTCTGATAATTGCCAACATTGTATTTGGGCAATGCGGAACCCCTTCCTGCAATATTATATATGTTACAACCAGCGGTACCGCCGGTAACCCGGGCACGGCGAACTGTCCTACAACGCTTACCCATGCTTTAGCCATAGCCAACACCACCCAAAACTTAATTTTGGTGCAAGGTGGAAGCTATTCTATAAGCAATACTTTATCAATTCCTGCGGTTGCCGGAGGTATTACAATAGATGGTGGTTATGATGCCAACTGGATAAAAAATTCAACGGTTGGTTTTACAACTCTGAATATCGACCCCGCTGTTGCCAATAATGGTAGTGTAGGATATTATATTGGTATTGAACCTGTCGGCGGGGCAAACAGCTTTAGTCTTAAAGACCTGACCATTAATGTACAATCGGGAGGCGCATCGGGGACTTATAATAATATGGGGCTAAGCATTTATGGCATTTATATATCGGGCCAAACCGGGTATACCATCAGCAGATGTGTGATAAATACCGGCGTTGCAAGCGCCGGTAGTGCCGGAACATATAATTCAACTCCGGGAGGAGGCTATGGAGGAGGGGCGGGGTCTGACCCTTATTATCTGGCCAACTACGATGGTTACACTTATTACTACGTAGGTCAAATTACCTGGAATGGTGGTTGCAGCCAATGCAGTTCGGGTGGACAAGCAGGCTCTGCAGGCTCTCAGGTTTGGGGATCCGCTGCCGGTGGTAGTGCCGGTGGTGGAAGTTGCAGCAGTGGGTGCAATATTTTTCATTGCAATGCCAGCCCGGGTAATGGTGGCAGTGCAGGTAACGGTGCTAATGGTGCCAGCGCACCAGCTTATCCCCCTCCATCCGGACCGGGCACGGCCGGCTTAGCTGCTTTTTACGTTCCGGTACCGGGCAGCAATGGTGATGATGGAGATGGTGGTGGTGGTGGTGGTTCAGGTGGTGCCGGATCTCCGGGCACCTGTTGCACCGGTGGATGCGGAAGTGGTCAGGCTTTTGGTGGCGGGGGCGGCGCTGGTGGCGCTGGTGGTGGCGCTGNNGATATGGCGGGGGTGGCTCCTTTGCAATTTATGTATGGGGCGGAAGCGGAACTATCGTTGATTGTTCCTTAAATGCCGGAACAGCCGGTGCAGGAGGCGCCGGAGCGGCAGGTAACCCTGGTGCAGGCGGTGCAGGCGGATTTGCAGGATTAAACCACGGAGGTAATGACGGAGGTATTGGTGGAAACGGCGGAACCGGTGGAAATGGTGGAACCGGTGGCCCGGGCCAAACCGGTTATACCGGAGTTAGTGCTAATGTTGAAGCTTTAAACGGAGCCACTATGAGCGGTAACTATGGAGGAAGCAATGTGGTACCGGGTGATGGAATTTTAACCGCCAACTGGTATAGCGGATGTACTAATTCAGAGATCGATCTTACTAAAAGTACAACTGATACATGGCAATTGCTTAACGGATCTGTTTATGTGGATAATCTTACTTCGGCTTCTTCAGGCTTTACCTCAGGTTCAAGTCCGGCAGAAATTTATTATCCGGCAGGCACACCGGCAGGCACTTACAACCTGGGGCTGGGACTTACAACCTTTACTGATTTTATTATGATAACCGGTAACCGGCTTGTTACTCCGGTTAACTCTATCATCAATACTATTCCCGATCCTTGTCCTTCCGGCACCGTAACATTAAGTGCCTCTCTTACTTTAGCCCAGCAAAATAATATTGTTGCCTATGATTGGGCCATTATGAACACCAGTAGCCCCGGAACAGTGGTTTATTCCTCTGCTTCTGCTGCGCCTGGCGCAGTAAGTATTGGCGGCGGTTGGGTACCGGGTGCAACTTACCAGGTAAGGTTAAGATTAAAAGAGCAGTGTTGCGGATGGTCTATACCTATCTGGGGCTCTTTTACAGTGCTCTATGCACCGGTAAATGCCGGAGCTATTAACGGCACCAGCATTTTATGTCCCTCGTCAACAGAAACATATTCTATTTCTGCCGTACCTAATACCACCGGTTATACGTGGACCGTATCAGGAGGTACTATTACCGCAAATAGCAGTACAACTTATTCGGCTAACGTAACTTCCATTTCTGTCATTTGGGGGGCTTCAGGTGCAGGCACCGTTTCAGTACAACCTTATAATGGCTGCGGGTATTCGCCTTCGGCTACTACCCTGAATATTACCATTGATGGGGTCCCTGGTATTTCCATCAGCCCTATACCAAATACGAGTGTAATATGCCTGAACGGTTCGGCCACATTACAGGCCAATGCTACAAGCGGATCAGGGGGAAATGGTTCTTTTACCTATTCGTGGTCGACGGGCTCATTAAATCAGGCTATTTCTCCTGCTCCTTTAATTACTACAACTTATATAGTAACCGTTACTGAGGGCAGTAGTAATTGTTCGGCAAGTGCCAGCCAGACCATAACGGTGAATAATCCGGCCACGGTAAGTTCAGGGGGCACACAAACCATGTGTGCTGCTGCCGGGGTAGTTAATATTACCGGTGCAACGGCCGCTAATTACAGCAGTTTGAATTGGACAACCAGCGGAACAGGATATTTTACTGCAGGTAATACACTGAATGCAAGTTATACTCCGGGAGGCGCTGATATCAGTAATGGAAGTGTGATACTTACTTTAACCGCTTATGGAAATTCTCCCTGCGGAAATGCTATTGATTCCAAAACATTGAATATAACACAGGCAGCTACAGTTTCTACCGGAGGAAACCAATCGGTTTGCACTAATTCGGGCACCGTAAACATTAGTGGTGCAAGCGCTGCTAATTACGACAGCCTCAGTTGGTCTACTAGTGGGGGAGGGACGTTTAACAATGGTAACACGTTGACGCCTGTTTATAACCCTGTCCCTGCGGATATACTTGCAGGAGGCGTAACACTCACTTTAACCGCGGTTGGAAATGCTCCTTGCGGTAATAGCTCCGCAAATATGTTGTTGAGTTTTGTTGCAGCTCCCGTTGCTAATGCCGGGCAAAACCAATCTACCTGTACTAATTCGCCGGTATTGATCAGCGGTGCCAGTGCATCCGGTTACAGCAGTTTAAACTGGACTACCAGTGGAACAGGTACTTTTACCAATGCCAATACATTATCCCCCGTTTATACACCAAGTACTGCCGATAGTGCTGTTACGCTTACTTTAACTGCTTTTGGTAACGGCCCTTGTGCCAATACTACTGCAGCAAAAGTATTAACGATACTGCCACTACCGAATGGAAATATTTCAGGAACAACTTCTATTTGCCGGGGAACATCCGCAACGCTTACATTTAACTTCAGCATTGGAACCGGGCCGTTTGATGTAATCTATACTGATGGAACTAATGTTTACACGGCAAACGGGGTCACTAACGGAAGCCAGGTAACGGTAAACCCGTTGGCCACAGCTACTTTCAATTTCACTTCTATAACTGATGCTAATGGCTGTAACCAGACTTCCGGCTTTATGGGCGGGGCATTGATTACCGTAACTCCGTTGCCGGTTATCAGCAACGTAAGCGTAAATCCTGCTATGTGTAATGGCAGCAGTACCGGAAGTATTACTATTACCGGCGGCTCAGGAACCCCACCATATACATACTCTGTAAACGGAGGCTCCAATTTCCAAACCGGCAATGTTTTTGCCGGACTGCCCCAGGGAACAAATTACAACCTGGTAATTAGTGATAATCAGGGATGTTCTGCTCCATATCAATTCAATCCTGTAAGTGTAACACAACCTGCTTCTCTTTTGCAGGTTGATTCTGCAACAGATGCAAGTTGCGGAAATGTGTTTGACGGTTCAATTGCTGTAATTGCAACAGGAGGGGTACCTGCATACAGTTATTCTTTGAACGGTGGGCCTTCGCAACCGGGCAATGTCTTTGCAGGTCTGGCATCAGGCACTTATGTTGTAACAGTAGCGGATGCTAATGGCTGTACAGATACCGTTCATACTATAGTAGGTAATTCTTATGCTGTAACAGGCAGCCTTCTAAACCAAACCAATGTTTCGTGTTTCGGGGGGGCAGATGGAACTGTTTCGGTACAGCTTAGTGGTGGAGTGCCGCCATATTCATATTCTATCAATGGCTTTACTTTCCAGCCAACTTCAACTTTTACGGGTTTAACAGCAGGTAATTACACAGTTATACTGCGCGATTCAAAGGGTTGCACGGCCTTTGTACCGGTTTCTATCTCCCAGCCGGGCCTTCTTACAATTACCATCGATTCATTGCAAAACGTTTTATGCAGCGGTCAGGCGCAAGGAGGCATATTCATACATGTAAACGGTGGAACAGGACCTTATTCTTTTAGCTGGAGTAATAGCGCAACTACTCAGAATGTAACAAACCTGGGTGCGGGAACCTTCAACGTCACTGTAATTGATGCTAAAGGGTGTAATTCTTCATCGGGTGCAACTATTTCGCAGCCTTTGCCATTGTTCCTCAACATTGCCGGCTATAGTAATCTTTCCTGTTATAACGATTCCTCAGGTTATATATACGTTAATGCAGACGGTGGAATGCCTTCGTACTCTTACACATGGAGCAATGGAGATGTTACCCAGGATATTTCAGGTTTGAGTCAGGGAAATTATAGTTTAACGGTACATGATATGAACGGTTGTCAGCAAACCATTTCACAAACTATAAATCAGCCACTGCAACTCGGGTCGGGCATCGCAGGTACGAATGTTACCTGCAGCGGCGCATCGAACGGTAGCGTAACACTTACAGTTACCGGTGGCACACCTGCATATTCGTATTTCTGGAGCAATGGCCAAACAACTCAGAATCTGAGTAATGTGCCCGGGGGCAATTATTCTGTAGTGATACACGATGCTAATAATTGCAGCATCGTAAACAACTTTAATGTAACGCAACCTCAGCCTGTTAATGTAGGCGTTAATATTACGAACGTAAGTTGTAGCGGAGGTAGTAACGGGGTGGTGTCATTAACTGTAACGGGTGGTACCCCGGCTTATTCTTATGCATGGAACACAGGCCAGACGGATTCAATTCAAACCGGGCTTGGCAGTGGAATTTATGTCATCACGGTTACTGATTCACATGCATGCAGCGTTGTTTCAACCATCAATCTCATTAATCCTCCTGCTATCGGCGATAATTTTGTTGTGAAGAACCCACTATGCCACGGTGATTCAAATGGGGTAATTAATCTTATTCCTTCAGGGGGAGAACCTCCTTTTACCTTTTTGTGGAGTAACCAGGATACAAGCGGGCATATTGCCAATCTTACAGCCGGAACGTATTTCGTAACCATAACTGATTTGAGAGGATGTGGAATTACGGACTCAGTTAAGGTTTTAAATCCTGCGGTTTTTTATACCTCGGGCAACATCAAAAATGTCAGTTGCTTTGGCAATATGGATGGCGCTGTCTATGTTACTGTTTACGGGGGGACGCTTCCTTACGATTACTATTGGTCTACCCATGCGTCAACTCAGAATTTAGTAAACGTTTCCGGTGGTAACTACTACCTGACTATTACCGATGCAAATGGTTGTCAGGTTTCATCCTTGTATATTATAGGTGAGCCGGCGCCACTTACATTAAGTCTTACTGCTACCAGCGTTTCGTGCTTTGGTGGAAGCAACGGCAGTGTAACCGCGATCCCCGGTGGAGGGAAAATTCCTTATTCGTTCGTGTGGCGTAACGTTGCATCCGGAGCCTCTCAAACCGGAATACCTGCAGGGTTGTACGGACTGGAGCTTGTGGACTCAAACGGCTGTAATGTATTCGACAGCATCCTTGTTACACAGGCAACACCGGTTCAGATATCCGGCCATGTAACTAATGTGGCCTGTTTCGGCGGATCATCAGGTTCTGTTACGCTGGCGACAACCGGTGGCACACCGGCGTATAATTTTGCATGGTCAAACGGAGCCTCTGCCTCAAACCTTAACAACGTTGTTGCTGATACTTACCGTGTAACTGTTACAGATGCAAGTTCGTGCACTGTTGCGGATAGTTTCAACATTCAGCAGGGAACTGAGATGATCATTGAACTGGCAGCTAATCCACCGGTTTGCTATGGGGCAAATACAGGCTTTATAAGCGCATCGGTTTCAGGCGGCATTCCTCCTTACCGGTATCTCTGGAGCACCACACCATCGGATACCGGTATGTTAGCTTACCACCTTAACGCAGGCGATTACAACCTGACTATAACTGATAATCAGGGTTGCACGGGGACCTCGGGCACTCAATTAATGCAGCCACAGCCCCTTTCGATAACAGCTTTATCATCGGGTTCAAGATGTGTTAGTAGCGGCTCAGGTATGGTTGTTGCCAATACCAGCGGAGGTACATCGCCTTATAACTATATACTGAACGGAGCTTCGCAGGCTACGGACACTTTCGGTGACCTGCTACCCGGAAATTACGAGATATTGGCTATGGATGTAAACGGTTGCCAGGGTAAAGACTCGTTTACTGTAACTGCGCATAGCGCAATTTCAGTTTCGCTTTCTGCCAGCGATCCTGTTCTGCTTACGGGCATGCAAACCCAGCTTATTGCGATAACCACTTCAGATACAAACATAATAAGTTATACCTGGAGTCCGCTGGCGATAGACTCGGCAGGAGTGTTTACATACGGTAGCTGTGCCGATACGGTCAATTGTTCGGAGCCTTACGTTAATCCGCCGTTTACCATGCAGTTCACAGTAATTGCTATGAATGCCGATTCTTGTTTTGCCTCTGATACCATTACTGTAACAGTCAATAAAGATCAGGCGTCATTCATTCCTTCGGCCTTTACACCAAATAATGACGGATTGAATGATCGTTTTCAGTTTGCGATACTCGGTGCAAGCAATATCGATATCAGTATTTATAACCGGTGGGGAGAATTAGTGTTCCACAATGCTAACCAATCGAACAGCACTTCAGCGACTGACGGTTGGGACGGTACCAACAACGGAAGGCAAGCGCCTATGGATACTTATGTTTACAAAATGGAGGTTACATACTTTGACGGCACAACTCAAAATAAAACCGGTACTGTTACATTGATGAGGTGAAAAACCAATACAATGCCAGGCTTAATGGTAATGTTTTTCTGTGGAATCTGTTCTTCAACCTGGTTATGGTCGGCTTCTGCCCCTGATTTTACCTGCTCTTAATACAAAGGTCAGTTGTCAAAGCTTGGATTTGGCTGTTTTGCCTTGGTTTTCCCTTTAGGGACAGGAAGGGGCGGTACCATTGCAAGCAAAGAGAACTTTCATAATACCCACTAATTGCACCTACTGGCAAAATTTCACCCCCACCACAATTTTCCTATTTTTATGCAATGCAATTAGTCCGGTTATTAATCAGGTTTATCCCATTGGGTGTTTTGGCCGCGGGCGTGGTGGGTTTATGGGGCTTGTACTACCATTTTTCGTGGCCGTATGCTGCCCTTAACGGCAACTGGAGTTTGTATTTTTACGCCAATCTTTTCGCCATTTTAATGGGCGCTTTGTTTACCGTTTTTGTATGGCTTAAACCCGCCCGCGAAACGCAGTTTAAGGCCTTGCTTATTTCGCTGTCTGTTTTTATGGTGGTGCTGGCTACCGAGTTTTATTTAAGGATAGAGAAAATTAACCAGGCTTATATTGAAACCCGGGGTGGTGTATACCGCTCGTCGTACGTTAAACGCGACCCGAATATTGACTGGCATTATTTACCCGGCAGCGATGGTTACCTGGAAGCCGCAGAATATAAATACCCCCGCCACCATAATAACCTGGGCTTCAGCGATGCTGATTTTTATCCCAAAAAAGATTCAAACACTATCCTGGTTCAAACCTATGGCGATTCGTTTACTGAGGGAGACGGCGCACNNACCGCCATACTGCGCGACTTGTTAAAGCGCGATGGCCAAACTAAAATCATAGTGCAAAACATGGGTATTTGCGGTAACGACCCTGCTTTTGTCTGGAAACAACTAAAGGATATAGGCACCGGCCTTAAACCCGATGTAGTAGTGATTGTATATAACACCGGCGACCTGAAAACTGATTTTTTTACCCGCGGCGGACAGGAGCGGTTTAAAGGCGATTACTACAAAGGGTTTGATGCACCCAACTGGGAATGGATATACGGAGTAAGTTATGTAGCGCGGCTGGTTGCCCGGTCTGTATTCGGTATTGAATACAAAAATTTCTTTTTAACCGATGCACAGGCAGATAAAAGAGTGGAAGAACTGAAACCCAAATGGAACCAAACTTTTGCTGGCATAGCCACTTTAACCTGCCCCAATAAAACCAAAGTGCTATTGATAAAAAAGCCTGAACGCGGCGAAGTGGACTTCAACAAATACGAACAGGATTTTGCTTTTTTCGACCGCATGAGGGATACGGTATCATGCTTTAAACAATATGACCTCCTCCCCTTCTATCGTGATTCGTGCCACATGAATAGAGACAATACCGGGCGATATTGGTGGATGATGGACGGCCACAACAATGGCCTGGGCTATGCCATGATGGCCCGCGGGGTATATAACGGGTTAAGAAAGAGCTATCCCGAAATATTCACTACTTTAGACTCAGTAAAAACGGTGCAGCAATAATGGGTATTCTCGGAGCTATAAAAACAAATTTTCAACTGGATAGAAAATACAGCGTTGCAGCAGCTAAGGGATTTCACCCCATCGACCGCAGCTTGTACAGGCAGTTTAACCGTTTCAGGCCCATGGGGCCCAAGCCGGTGTTTTGTTACCTGCCCTATAACAGCCTTACTTTTTCGTTCGGCGGGCAGGTGTTTGTATGCTCGTACAACCGCGATGTGCAGTTGGGCAAATACCCCGATAACAGCATTGATGAAATATGGAACGGCGCCGAAGCAAAAAAGCTGCGTGAGCACATGCTTTACAACGACCTGGATTACGGTTGCCGCCATTGCAAATACTTTTTTGATAAAGGCAAGTTTACAAACCTGCGCCCCCTGGCATTTGATAAGTATTCGGATAATATGGATGCCGCTTACCCGCAGGTTTTCGAATTTGAATTAAGTAACGAGTGCAACCTGGAATGCCAGATGTGTCATGGTGAGGTATCGAGTAGCATACGCAAAAACCGCGAAAAGTTGCCCCCGCTGCCTATGCATTATGATGATGCGTTTGTTGACCAGTTTGTTAAATACATTCCCACTTTAAAAGAAGCCAAATTTTACGGCGGCGAACCTTTTCTGATACCTATCTATTATAAAATATGGGAGAAGGTAAGGGAGCTAAACCCCAAGCTGGAAATGTTTGTTATCACCAATGGCACCCACTGGAACGCCAAAATTGAAAAGCTGGTAAACGAACTCAACTTCGACATGGCTATTTCAATTGATGCCTTTGAAAAAGAAAAAGTAGAGCGCATCCGTAAAAACGTGGTTTATGAAAAGCTGATGGATAACATTAAACGCTTTAGCGAAATACTAACACGCAAAGGCAAATACCTGTCGCTTAGTTTTACGGTGCAAAAAGATAACTGGGAACAGTTTCCGCTGATTATTGATTTATGCAATGAGGTAAACGCATACATTTATGTAAGTTACCTTGAACGCCCGGTACGCTTTGCACTGGCTGATTTACAGCAGGATGAACTGCGAAAAATAAGGGAATACATGGATAAATACACGTTCCCCAAAGGCAACCAGCGCGAGCAGCACAACGACAAATGTTTTGAAGATTTTAAACATTACCTGGACGCTTATGTTGAACATGCCGACGTAAAAAAATACGCCGATTACGGGTTTAACCGCGATATGCTGATAAGCGCCGAAGCTGAACAAAAAGAAGAATTTAAAGAAGCCATACCGGTGCCTTTCAGCGTGCTCGGCGCGTGGATTGAAGGGCAGTACTCGGCTAACAAGACCTTCTCAGAAAAACTACCCAAAGAAATTATGTTCCGTCAACTGAATACTTTGTTAAGCACATTTAGCGAAGAAGACCGTGACCAGTTGCACGCTATTATTATGCAGGGTGCCTTTGAGCCTTTTTTAAACAGCGTAAAAACCGAAGCGCAGGAACAATTGAAGCAGAGTGGTTATGATACTTTGGAGAAATACAGGAGATTGATGACGGAGGTGGTATAAAGTATGAAGAACGTAGTCAACAAATTATTAGGTAAACTATACACCACCGAAGCCAAATCAGGTAAAGATTTGAGCAAGGAAGTGATTGCGCAATACAATGCTGCGCGTGGCAAGCTTAACAGTACGCACATATGCCATGCGCCTTTCAGCAATATGTATTTTAACGTGCATGGCGATTGCGCCCCTTGCTGGCTTACGTTTATTGAGCCGGATTCTTATCCTCAAAAATCTGTGCGCGATATCTGGTTTGGCGAAAAATACCAATCGCTCCGCAAACACTTGCTGGAGTATGACCTTACCTACAAATGCAATGTTTGTTTAAAGAATTTACAGTCGGGTAATTATACTTCGGTGCTGGCCCGGGCTTATGATGTAAACGAACCGGCTGAATACCCAAGTATGCTGGAACTTGAACTAAGCAACACCTGCAACCTGGAATGTGTAATGTGCATTGGCGAGCTCTCCTCCTCTATCCGCAAAAACCGTGAACGTTTACCGGCGCTTAAAAACGCTTACGACGATAATTTTATTCAGCAACTGGAAGAATTTATTCCGCACCTGAAAGAACTTCGTTTTAACGGCGGCGAGCCCTGGCTCATAAACGCAGTATTTAAAATTTTAGAAAAGGTTGAAAAGCTGAACCCCAAACTTAAAATAGTAATTGCCACCAACGGAACGGTGATGAATTACAAGGTGAAAGAATGGATGGGCAAGCTAAACATACATATCAACTTCTCGTTGGATTCGCTTACCCCTGATATCTACGAAACCATCCGCGTAAACGCCCATTTTGACCGGGTGATGGAGCATTTTCTTTTCTACCAGCGATATACAAAGGCGAACAACCGCACGATGTGCCTGATGGTAAACCCCATGCGCAACAACTGGTTCGAGATGCCGGAGTTTATACGGTTTGTAAACAAACACCAGATAAACATCTGGTTCAATACCATCCACCGGCCGGTTGAGTGGTCCGTATGGGCATTGCCGCATGCCGAGCTTGAAAAAATACACCAACAGCTAAGCACCGTTGAATTTACCAAAGAAGAAAAAAGCGGCCCGCTATCGGCGTACAGCATTGCCATTTATAAAAACCTGGTAAACGTGCAGATAAAAAACTGGGTTACCGAAGCCAAAGAGCGCGAAGCCCGGGCTGTTGTTCCTGGTGCAGCCATTACCGAAGAAGAAGCAAAAGTGTTGTTCGAAAAAAAGATAACTGATTACATCTACTCCAAATTCAACGAAGGCGAAGAGCAGAAGAAATACCGGTTGCAATTACTGTTTAGCAAAGTGGAGCAAATGACCAAACTACTTCAGGAACGCAACGGCGCCAACGACTTTTTCAAAACCCTGAGCAAGGCACCACCCGATATTATCTTCCAGCAATTCGAAAACCACAGCGTCCACAGTTTGGTTGAGAGTTTTGAGAACCGGTTGCAGCAGCAGGTGTAAAAAAGGGACATTAGTGCAAGTAACCACCAGAATAATAGACCTTCTCAGCCGATTCTCCCTTCCGCAGGTTGGGGACTCGGCGTTAGGCTAGACCGGCAAAACGCAGAGTCCCCCATTCCGCAAAGCCGGAAAGGGGAGACTCTGCGAGGAAGGTCTACTCCGTCATTGCGGGGCTCTGCGAAGCAATCCTGCCTTTGAGGAGCATATTTGTTAATCGTCAAATTCAAATCTCTGTTTCTCTTAAAAAACGACTATATCCTCCCCCAAATACTTACTTTTACTTAACACAATCTTAAACTTTACTTATTACACTGTGAAGATTTATTAGTGTGCTTTGGCATTGCAATTTAAGCACCCGAAAAGTATGTTTTTGAGAAGATTTTTTACCCTCCTGACTCTTTGTTTTTTACTTTTTCAAGGTTCACAAGGCCAGCAGGTGCTTGTATTTCATACCATTCAAACGGATTCAAGCGGAAACCTGATACCCTGGTATAATGCCGACCCCGGTATTTCGTACGACCATGACCTTGGCTTAATATGGAATTTCTGGAAAAATATACCTGGCTACCTGGGCACTAAATTTTACATGACAGACCATACCTACGGTGGCAGCACCCAACAGGCCAACATGGTGGGTGGTGACCAGTTTGCTATGGCCATGTCATCGTGGAATCTTTATTACGCTTATACAGGCGATACTACCTTAGTAAAGGATATGGCGTACATTGCCAACACTTACCTGGCCAACAGCATGTCGGACAGCACAGATGTTTGGGGAAATTTGCCTTATCCGTGTAACGCCTCTAATCCTTCGCTTCCGGTCTACGACGGTGATTTTGTATTAGGCGCCGGTTATACCCAACCCGATAAAGCGGGCTCATTTGCTTTTGAATTGCTTACCCTTTTTAAAATTACCGGAGATAGCAACTATCTGAACACTGCAGTAACCATTGCCAATACCTTAGCTGCAAATGTAGCCCACGGCGATTCTGCTACTTCACCTTATCCTTTTAAGGTAAATGCCCAAACCGGTGTAGTGCCGCCGGGTATACCCGGCTCTAACTACACCTCTAATTTTGTTTCTATCCTCGGGCTTTTTGAACAACTGCAGGCTATGGGGGTTGGTAATACCACACAGTACGATTCGGCATATAACACCATTAAAACCTGGGTGCAAACCTGGCCGCAACACGATAATAACTGGGGTTGCTTTTTCGAAGATATTGTTGGGCCCTCTAATACTGAAACCAATGCGGTTAATATGGCCCGTTACATTTTGAACCATCCCAACTGGGATAACACTTATCAGCAGGATGCAAGGGCTATTCTTAACTGGACCTTTCAAACCTTTAAGGATACCGCATGGAACCAATATGGCGCCACCGCTATTTTTGAACAATCAGCAGATTTGAAACCCGGTGGAAGCCATACCTCGCGCTACGCATCTACCGAACTGATATATGCCGATAAAACCGGTGACACCAGCCGTGTAGCCGAAGCCATCCGGGAATTGAACTGGGCCACCTACCTTTGCGATACCGATGGCCAGTGCCGCTTTTCGCCTGCCGAAAGCAGCGTTTGGTATACCGATGGTTATGGAGATTATGTAAGGCATTTTTTAAGGGGCATGGGGGCCAATCCGAAAATTGCGCCCTCTACCGCAAATCACCTGCTTAGCACTACTTCGGTTGTAAGCTATATTCAGTATCAACCGCAGGAAATAGATTACCGTGTTTTCGATACCGCTTCTTACGAAGTTTTAAGATTAACCTCAAAACCGCTACAGGTAATTGCAAACGGTATAGAGCTGAGCGAGCAAAGCCAGCTTACTGGCCCGGGATGGGTTTGGAAGCCTTATGCTACGGGGGGGGCCTTAAAAATATTCCGCAGCGGCGGTAATTCGGTTGAAATTAACTGGTATCCTTTATCGGTAACCCAGGTATCAGGGCAGGCATTGGCGGCACAGTTATATCCCAACCCGGCTAACAACAGGGTTACGTTAAGCTTTAACCTTAGCCGCGCGCAAAACGCAGTTATTGCAGTTACCAATGTAAACGGACAAAAAGTAATTGAAACCAGAACCGAAGCCCAAAGCGGGTTAAACACACAACCCATAAGCATTGCAGGCCTGGCTTCAGGTATTTATTTTATAAAACTTACTGCCGCTGAAGGAAGCACTTTAAACAAGCTGGTTATTGCAGAAAAATAAACAGGAAACAGATAAATTTTGCTTTATAAAAATTGACTAACTAAAAACAAAAAAACACCCCGAATGAAAAAGACTTTACTTATTGCCGCCCTTTTTATTATAACCGGTATCGTAAAAGTTGATGCCCAGATTGTAAATAACAGTTTCGAAAACTGGTACCAGGATACTTTTTATTTACCAAACAATGAGCTAAGCGGCTTGCCTGCCGATACTATTTCGTTTATGGACCCCATCGGCTGGACTTCCTCAAACAGCCTTACCGACCTCGACTCGGTTGGCCGCAAAATATTTGTTACCCAATCACCCAATGCCTACAGCGGTAATTCAGCGGTACAAATGATTACCGATACTATTAAATTGCCGGTAGCGGCGCATTTCCCATCATTAAATGTAATTTTTCCGGGCTTTGTTGTAAACGGTATTTTCCCAATCACTTCAATCAAACTTAGCGGAGGTATTAAGGTTATTTCGCCTACTGCTATTCCGGGCGCAGGCCAGCCTTTTACACAAAGACTTCAAACCATAAACGGATATTATAATTATGCGCCGGCGTTTAATGCCAACAGCCAGTCAAACGATACCTGCATTATCTGGGCCGCTTTACGAAAAGGCACAACTGTGGTTGCAAATGCCATTTTTAAAAGTACGGTAGCAACCAGCGGTTATAATCCCTTCCATGCCCGGTTTGAATATGTATCTTGCGAGGTTCCTGATACTTTAGTAATATTAATGGCATCCAGCGTTCCTGATGTTTCACCTATATTAAGCGGGTCACTGCCTGCAGGCAGCATGCTTTTAGTAGATAGTTTAACTTATGATACCCTGCCTGATTCATATGTGTTTGCGCCATTTGCCGTAAACGACCTGTTTACTATAATTAAAAACACCACTGATACTTTTAATGTTTTGGCTAATGATACCGATTGCAGCGGAGTGCCGCTTACTATTTCTTCTATATCTACCCCGGCACATGGTACGGCCACGCTGCTTTCGGATTACGGGATAGCTTATACCCCAACTGCCAATTACACAGGGCTTGATTACATTTATTATGTTGATAAAAACGGCGGCAACGATACCGCCGGAGCTCTATGTACCATATTTATAAACAATAACACCGGCATTAATGATGTGAACGAAGTACGCGTAAATTTATACCCCGTGCCGTCAGATAATGTGTTGCATATACAGTTTCAGAACCCGGGCCGTTGCAGGGGCAATATTTATGATTTA
Organism: Bacteroidota bacterium; assembly: GCA_003165895.1. GTDB lineage: Bacteria > Bacteroidota > Bacteroidia > Chitinophagales > LD1 > Bog-950. The sequence goes on from PMXD01000284.1 coordinate 23,410, forward strand.
GTAGGCAACCTGGTAATGAGCGCCGAATTAAACAGCAGCAACAACACAGTATCAACTCAAAACCTGCCTGTTGGTATTTACGGAATTGAACTGCTTAACAGCGACAATACGGTTATTGGAAGAAGCAAATTTGTAATAGCAAGATAAATGACTCCCCGGTCAGTTCGATGGAGTACATAACCCGGTAACGTTTACCGGGTTATTCATTTCCGGCAAACAATAATCCGGCAGGTCGGTATCAGGCTGAAACAGTTTTTTAACCCTTTACTTTAAATATGAATTCAAATCGAATCCTTTTTGCCGCCATCTTAATGCTTAGCGGCTTTAATAAAATATCGGCGCAGGCAGGTAATTGCCATGCGTATTTTACTTACAGTTATCAGCCCGGCTTATCCCAGCCCGAGCAGGATATTTATCTTTTTTCTGACAGCTCAACCGGTGAGGATAGTTCAACCAAATGGGAATGGAGTTTAGGCCCCGGCGATTTCTCTGCCGAGCAAAACCCCTCATTTACTTATGAACCTGACGATAGTGGTTTTGAACAGGTATGCCTGACCATACACAATACCGGTAACGGCTGCACCAGCACCTGGTGCGATACCATCCGGGTAGATAATCTGTGCATTGGCGCCCGATACAGCTACACCATGCAAGGCAATGCAATAACTTTTATAGCAGCCATTTGCGGACAGGCTGACTCAATAAACTGGAATTTCGGCGATGGGACCAGTGCCACCGGTACCGACACCGTGGTGCATACCTATCCGGCTACTGTTGATAGCTACTATGTTTGTATGAAGGTTTACCTGAGTTCGGAATGCCAGCTCTTTTATCCATGCAAGGCTATTGACTGCCAGACTTTATATGTTTATCCTACTTCGGTTAACACAATAACACAGGCTAATGAGCACGTTAAAGTTTTTCCTGACCCGGCAAGTAGCCGGATAACCATTAATACCGATGTGGTAGATTTTCCCGCTCAGATCAGGATTACAGACGTAGCCGGAAATACCATTCTGCAATCATCCATGGATAATGCCATGCAACAGATTTTAATAAACGATTTGCAGGCGGGTATCTATTTTATACAATTAACCAACGGTCAAAAGCAAAACCTGGTAACGAGGTTTGTGAAACAGTAAATACCAAAATCAGGTTAACGCAAAGGGCGCAAAGTAAAAATACAAAGGGCCGCAAAGAAGTTTATTCTTTGTGGCCCTTTGTATTAATGCAAGCATTGCTTAATACCTCTTCATCATCAGGTTGTCCTTGTATTTGCCCTTCTGAGAGTTAAACCACCAGCTGTCAATATAAAACTGGGTGCGGATGGTAAGCACATTGTCTTTCTTATAATCAGTTTGCCAGTATGCAAGATTGGTATTTTGGTTAATAACGTAGTCGTACCAAATCATCAGCTTAAACCAGTTATAGGGTATAATGCTATAGCCAAAACCAATCGTGTAATAAGTCATATCAGTAGTACTTAATCCCAGCCTTATCAACGAACCGGTATCAACCAGGTTCTTTCCTTTTATTTGCGATTGAGGATTATACCAGTCAAACTTTACAGTAAGGTCCTGCATAATAGTGTGGCTCTTAACCTTTGCTTTAAAAGCCTGGGTAAAATTAACCGCACCACCGTTAAAATGACGAAGATACAAGTCGTTTACCGGTGCATCGTTGTTAACCCCCAGCGGAATTGTTGAGCCGGTGGCCGTTCCCGGCTGCATGCCCGTAATAACCTCAGCCCTTAGTGTAGTAATACCGGCAGGGTAATCAGACTTTAATTCCAGGTACTCGTCAAAGTATTGGCGTTTATAGTTAGTTTTAAGTATACCGGCCTGCGTACCTATATTTGTATAACCCAGTAAACCGGTAGCAGAGTCTTTTTGCAGCGCAAAAATGTTGCCTGTGGTTTGCAACACAGCACCGTTATAATAAGAGAAGCCACCGTTAAAACCAAACTTACTTCCATTCATCTCCCACATTTTTCCAATCTTGACGCGGCCAATAAAATCCCTGCGGCTTTGATAAGTACCGGTTTGAAAATTACCGCTGCCCGGCCCATTGCCAATCCCATCGCCGTTTACAATACTGGCATCAGCACGGAAATAAAATTTTTCAAATTTAGCCGGCGATTCAATTACAATGGCCTCACCCAATTCGCATTCGTTGGGCAAAAGGGTCTGGTTTACCCGGGCAAACTCAGGCGATTCGAAAAAAGCCGGGTTAGCCGGCGACTCAAAACCAAATGGCCTTAAAAAAATACCACCCTGCAGGCCAAACCAACCAATCCACGGGTCAATCAGGCGTCCGTAAAAGTCTTTTACTGTAAAGGCTCTTTCGGTAGCGTCAAACTGAAAAGCAAAATCAAGTATCCTCAGGTCCTGTTTGTTTTTGTGTTCAAACGAAAGCTTTAAACGCCCCCGGCGCAACAAAAACCTGTTATTGGCCGTGGGAGAAAACGTGCCGCCCTGGTAAGTACCTACCCCGTTATAACCGGTAGGTCCGTAAGGGACCTTACCGGTGGTATCGGCCTTTTGCCACTCAGTTTGCATATAAGCCTGTATGCGGAATTCGCGCATCACATTCTGCCAGGTGTTTTTGGGAACAGCACCGGTTGAATCGCGGTGAGGTGTGCTTAAATCATCATAAACATGAACAAAGCCATCCTGGGCCCGTACGCCTGCAGATATTAAAATAGCGAGGAGTAAAAGGTATCTCTTCATACTTTATAGTTTGCGTTTAAATATCGAATTGAGAGGAAAAAGTGAAGCGTAAAAACAGAAGCCATACCCGCAGGCATGGCTCCCGAAAATTTCTTTAACGGGTAACATTGAATTTACCCGTTTGAACCGAATGCCCGTTGCTTATTATGTTATACAGGTATAAACCGGTTGCATAGCCCGATACATTAACCGATAGCATATTTGCACCGGTTGCAGGTATAGTTTCCAGATGCCTTCCGGTTATGTCTGTAAGTTCAATTTCGGTGTTAGCTGATTTTAAAGCATCGCCTTCAAACTGCAATAAAGATGAAGCGGGGTTGGGGTGGCATTTAACAGCTGTCACTGCATTTACCGAAGATATTGCTGTAGGATATTTCCAGCAGTCAAGAATAGGAACTGTGCTTGACGAAGCACCTGCATAGCCCAGGCCATAGATATCTTCAATAGTCCTTAAAACGTTGTACAGGTTATAGGTAGTTGCATCATGCCCTGCACGTACCATAGGGCCATAAAAAACGGTAGGGATGTTGTTTGCCGCCAAACCGTCATCCTCGTCAAATGTGTAAATAAAAAGCGTGTTGCTGTTAGGGTCGCTTATCCAGTTCATAAGTGGTGTAAGGTGTTCCGAGAACCAAAAGTCACCGGCAGCAATGGTAGGGTCTCCAAAACCATTGTGCATATCGCTGTCTTCATTAGGTACCACATAGGCAACAGTTGGCAATTTTGTAAAATCAGTAGGCAATGCAGTATATGGTTGGTTTAAGGTATCCGGAACCTGGTTTTGCCCGGTGCCTACCCAGTTTGTTACCGGGTTATGTTTGCGCACATAGCTACCCGAGCTTACAATATCTGAACCAACAGAAGGAAGATCCTGCGAGTAGGTAACAAAAGTAAGGCCTTTGGCCAGTAATTCCTGCGCAAGATTAGCCGTAGTAAAAGGATAATTGGTAGGCAGGTTATCGTCAGTAACACCCTGGTTACTGCCCGAAAACATATCCAGGTAATTGGGCTGGCTGGGATGCTCAATAGCAAACATGTTATTAAAAATATTACCGTCAGAATCGTTGGCAAGCTGATTAATATACGGGGCATACGTTGGATTTCCGATAACCTCGCTGTTAGCCTGGTTTTCTTCAATTAAAATTACAATATGGTCGGGATGCGGCAAAGATTGCGCACTTAACATGTTAGTTCCAGTTAGCATAGCGCCACAGAACATGAAGATTAGCGATTTCAGTAAAAGGCTTTTAGAATGAACAGGGGTAGAAATGAAACTCATAATAGCTTGTTTTTAGGTGCAGACAAAGCAAATGATATGAGTTAACCGGATGATTTTTTAGGCATTAAGGAATTATTAAGAATACGCTAACCTATTGTTTTTGACACAACCGGTCGGCACCTGTTTACCGCCGTAATCTTAACCGCCATAAGAGCGAATTTAATTATAACCACAAATAGAATTGGCCCATGGTTGGTTACATTTGCACCAACCATGATAGTTCAAAACACAGTACAAAGCGTTTTCAGATGTTCGCTTGAAAGAGCCTTTAAAACCCCCATACTCGGTGATGCCACAAAAATGCTTACCGGTTATGGCGTTGTGCCGCCATGCGTAGGATTTTCAGAAGATGAAACCTGGGGCGTAGAAGGCGGGCACCGGATTCCGCAAATGGCAGGCAACCTGTTTGCCCAAAAAGGCAGCTACGGTTTCGACCAGGTGCTGGTGCGACAAGAAAATAATTACTGGAAATGGCAGGTCGATAATTTCCCTCCTCTCCTTTTCTTTGCTACCAAAGCACAGGGCGAGTGGTTTTGTAAGGATAACCATGATGGCTCTGTTTCAGTAAAATGGACTTATTCTTTCTTCGCAACTAATATGCTAACCTATCCGATTACATGGTTGTTTATAAGGATATTCTGGCGCGGGTTGCAAAAAAAAGCCATCAGCAATATGAAAGTTATTGCTGAGTCTGATGCGCCTTTCATTTATAAGTAAACTTACGGGTACAGTATTAAAGTGATTGAAACACTTTAATACTGTTGTGAAAATAAATAATGGAGATCCTCCTTACATAGAATACTAATCAATTCCATAGAGATTCCTTCCTTGAAGGTATTTTTCATGATTGTAGAAACGCTTAACGTTGTCGCTGAATCCATTGTGTTGAATTGCAATAAATGGATTACATACAATAAACTTACCCTTATTACGTAGAGCTCTATCGAAATTCAAACTTTCTGGTAACGTCAAAAAAGCCTCATAAAACCGCTGATTAATAATATAAATTGTTGTGCCTGAAAAGTCATCCACGGAATTATCCTTTCTTATTATACCCTCATTAATGCCACCCAGATAAATATCAAAATCAGCGGGTTTATTTTTTATAAAAAAATTGAAAGCCCCATTTGCTGTAAAATGTACATCATCCTCACAGATCAATATCTCGGATAATTTTTCTTTCCATGCTTGTTTAACAATTTGCTTATGAGCCAGGGAAATACCCCTTGCAGCTAGTATTGGATCTATTATACCATCCCATATCTTATATTCAGCAATACCCTGCGTATTGAGTTCGTTCATCAACAGTTCAAATCTGTCTGTTCTGTGTTTTAGATGTATAATGTTTAGAACCATTTAGTTTGTACAAATTCTTTCAACGTTCTCCTTAAAAAATTTAAAGGAATCGTTCCATCTCGCATGCATGCTGAAGTCATCAATTAGCTTGACAATCTTAAAATTGTCGGTATAATCATTATATCTGCCATTGTATTTTGTAATTCGCTCCTTGGGCTTGAACTGGCTGGCCTTGTCTTTATTATCACCAAAAGCCTGAAGTTGTTTTGGTGAAAATTGCTGAAAATATTGGGTAATAAATTTTCCGTTAATAATCATCNNCAGGATTCCAGCATATCACTAATACAACATAAAATTACTTGTTCCCGATTTACGGTTAGTCGAGCTAGCCCGTTTTCCAAAATGGCGATATCTTTATCACAATTACCGCTCCCTCCCCACTTAGGCATTCTATCCCAGAGAATAAAGACATAGTCACACCCGTCAGCAATTAACGTTTGCGCCACAAGTGGCCCATCATTCATTACGTTTTCCTTATTGACTAATGTTTCAGGTTTAGCGACCTCTACCTTTGGACAAAATATTTCCCCCGCCAAATATGGATATATATCAGCGTCAGGACCTTTAGGCGAACATTCCAAAACAAACCCTACCTTCATATAATTATCTTGTCAATTTCCCCATTGTATACAGTTTACCAGGAGAAAACTTTTCTTTCCATGCATTCAAACTCATTTGATTCTTGGGGATATCATAAATACTTCCTCCTTCAAATTTCTCTGACACGATAACGCTTTCCAAGGGCACCATGTCCAAAAAGAAGGGAGAATGTGTTGTAACGATCACCTGCATTGATTTGTCATTGAAAACGCTTTCAATCTGACTTAATAGAAGACCTATTGTTCTAGGATCAAGGCCATTTTCAATCTCATCTATAAACAGCACACTAGGTTTACTTGGAGTTTCAAACATTGCAAGCAACGCTAACACTCTTAAAGTTCCGGAAGATAAAAGCCAACCAGGTATTGGTTTATTTTTTTCTCCAGATTCATAAAGTGCTAACTCTATGGTTTTATTTATTGTTTCCTTAACTTCTTTTGATTCAATATTAGTAATGTAAGGAAGAACAAATCGCATTTTTTGAATTAATGAATCCAAATATTCTTCTCCCTGTTCTCTTAACCATAACAGATATTCCGCAATGTTTCGCCCTTCCAAATCCAGCTTTTTTACTCTATTAAGCTTATCTTCCTCCACAGGCAAGCCCATACTGTGCGCATTTAAATGCAAAAACTGCCAATCTTCAATATATCTACTAAATGAAGTCAACTCTTGAAAGAAATAACTGGGTGAACCTTTAAAAGATAAGATTAAACTTCTGCCATCATGTCTAAATGGGAATTCGTATTTTTGTCCGTTGCCCTCATAATAGAAGACTTCAGGCATTTCCTTGCCTTTCGTAATTTTTGAGGTAAATACCAGTTTTTTATCACACTTCAGTTCCTCCTCCTCAACAATATAATAGCCACTTTCAAGGTTAATTTGCGCTTTATAGTCGTAAATTTTTTCTTTTACTAAAGCGCTTAACCCGATAATAAAAGGCTCAAACACATCTGGATAAATTCCAAATCCACCAACATCCTTTTTTGGTAACTCAGCTTTGTAATTCCTTATCCTTTCTAATCCCCCCCATTCTTTAAAGGCCTTCTCCAAATCAAACGCAACTGCCGTTTGTAACGCTCTCAATGCTTCTATTATGCTGCTTTTTCCCGTTCCATTATTTCCTATAAAAACAGTAAACGGCTGGATTTGCAAATCTGTGCCGGTGTGAATTGCCTTAAAATTTTCTACGAATACTTTTTGGATCATTTTATAGCCGATTGTTTCCTAAGTCTTGACCACAATCACATAACAATGCTAATAAAATAACGGCACATAACTAAATTATATGACCGCTTGTTCAACAGATGAAAATTTAATTAATCTTCTTTAAGTAAAAACCTACGCTATCCTCAAATTATTCCCCGCAGGTATTACCTTCCGGGTTTTGTGTGGTGTAGTTGTGGTTTCAAGATCAGTAACTGTAGTTTGGCCCAGGCACGAGAATGAAATTTTAGCCTGTAGCATCCGGGCATTAATATCCATACCATTATCGTTGCCGTAATGTTTAAATATATGGTCCAGTCCTGTCCAGGTAACAAACCAGGCCAGCGGCTCAATTAGCACCGGTAAGCTGTTAATGAAAAATATGCCCTTGGCTATAGATGAAACGTAAGCCAGTATCAGGATAATTAAAAAACCAAGCGAAGTCATCATGTAACCTTTCTGGGTTGTTTTCTTTACAATCTCTTTTTCGGCTTTCTGATTGTTGGTGAAAAGCGCTTTCATGTGGCTGATAATGATGTTCTCAACCTCCACATCTTTCTGGTCATCCAGGATATTAAAATTCAGCTCTACTTTGGCGGTAGGCTCCTCGCGCACCATTTTGCATATTTCCGTAATAAAGTCGTTCGAAAGTTTGCGCTTAATCAGCGGACGGGTATCAAAATCAGAAAACACGTCGGCATATTTATCTATCCAGATGTTTACACCGGCATCGTCAAGCAACACGTTGATATCGGATTCATCGCCTGTTACCGGTAATTGCTCTAAAGCATCGCCCATTATATCCAGATTTTTCAGTTAAATGATTAACCGGGTAGAATTAAATCCCACCCTTGTAGAAATGTTTACGCTTCATCTATCGTAAAGTTGCATGTGTTTACAAGGCTGTTGTATTCTTTGTATCATACAATCTGCGCCTTTTAAAAGGTAATACATTTTTAACGCAAAGACGCANNCTTTTAAATATGCCAGCGCAGCAGTTTCATCGGGTTGTATGCGGAAAACGCTTTCAACCTTGGTGGTTTTTAAAAGCTTGGCTACCTGCTCACTTAAACTGCAAATAACCAATACCCCGCCTGCATTTTTAATTTTGGAAGAGGCCGAAAGCAGGGTTCCCAACCCGGCGCTATCCACATAGTTAACTCCTTTCAGGTCGAACAATACTTTTTTATTGCCGGCTTCAATGTTTGGTAAAACCGCCCCCATAACCGCTGTGTTAGCCTGCGTGCCTAACAGGTGGCCTGTTAAAGTAAGCACTAATATCCCATCCTTTATTTCCTGTTCCATCTTGTAAATTATCTTTTATTTTCTACGGAAATCAGTCAGTTATGTTCGCCTTGTCTACAAATTCAAGCTTCTTTAATATATAAATAATACAGCACAAACTCATTTTGCTTCACATAAAAGTAATAATTAAAAATATGCCCCGGCTTGTTTAAACCTCAAAAAAAACGGGGCCGTTGTTTTTCTTAACCCCGGAATAATTTAACATAGCGTGGTAATTAATAACAACCACTGCGGTCTGCAAGTTGATTAAAATCAACGATGCTACCCTCGCTTGTCATACGCCATAACCTTCAAATACACCACTTTAGCAGGACGGGATGGGTTTACTAAATCCATACTGCTGGTGCTTATGAATGAAATACTTGCAGAGATTAATGCCCTTAAAAGGGAAAAGAACGCCGTTATTCTTTCTCATTATTATATGCCGCCCGAACTACAGGTGCTTGAAAACGTCGGCGGCGTTGCGGATTTTATAGGCGACTCGCTGGGTCTTAGCGTTGAGGCTACCAGAGTAAAAGCCGAAAACATTGTATTCTGCGGGGTAGCATTTATGGCCGAAACGGCTAAAATACTGAACCCCGCAAAAAAGGTTTTTATGCCTGATATTGAAGCAGGCTGCTCGCTGGCTTCAAGTATTACGGCCAAAGATGTAAAGGAACTTAAACAGAGGCACCCGGGCATTCCGGTTATTGCTTACGTAAACACTTATGCCGAAACAAAAGCTGAGTGCGACATCTGTTGCACCTCGCGGAACGCGTTGAGAATTGCCGCTTCGTTCGATTCGGAAGAACTGATTTTTGTGCCCGATATTTATATGGGGCAGAACCTGCAGCAATCGTTAACAGCACAAACCGGTAAAAAACTGATACTATGGCATGGCCGTTGCGAAGTGCATGAGCAGTTTACCCAAAGTTCAATGAGCGCACTTGAACTGATGTACCCTGCAGCCGAAATACTGATGCATTGGGAGGTGCCACTGGAAACCGTATCCGCTTCATTTCAAAAAACAAAAGGTGTTTTGGGCAGCACAAATGATATTATAAAATACGTAGGCCAAAGCCCCGCGCACCAGTTTATACTGGCATCGGAATGCGACCTGGGGGCTACCTTGAAAGGCACTTATCCTGATAAAGAGTTTATTACCCCCTGCATTAAATGCCCCCACATGAAAAAAAACACCCTGCAAAACACCCTGCAGGCATTGCGGGCCATAGGCACCAACGATGCCATGAAATATGAAATTGATTTGCCGGCAGATATTATGCAAAGGGCTTACCTGCCCATTAAACGAATGATGGATTTTGTATGAAAACAGCAGATACCGACATATTAGTATTAGGAAGCGGCATAGCCGGATTATTTTATGCCATCAAATGCTCGGCGTTTGCTAAAGTAACGGTGGTTACCAAGGGCCATATTGGCGAATCGAATACGATGTATGCGCAGGGAGGCATAGCAGCCGTGTTTGATGCCACCGATACAGTTGCCGAACATTTTAATGACACCTTAACCGCCGGCGATGGCTTATGCGACCGGCCTACTGTTCAACTACTGGTTAATGAGGCAAAACAATGTGTGCTTGAACTTGAAAAGCTGCATGTTGATTTTAATAAAACCCAAACCGGCCAATTTGATTTGCACCGCGAAGGCGGACACTCGCATCACCGCGTTGTTCACCACACGGATGCTACCGGGCGCGAGGTGGAGAATGCGCTGGTAAAAATTGCGCGTTCTACTCCAAACATTTCTATTCTTGAAAACCATTTTGCGCTCGACCTGCTGGTTGAAGACGGCATTTGTAAAGGCGCAATAGTGTTGGAACCCGTCCATAACCGGGCACTGCTGGTAAAAGCAAAACTTACCATGCTTGCCACCGGTGGCTCGGGCCAGGTATATGCACACAACACTAATCCTGCCATTGCCACCGGCGATGGATTTGCCATGGCTTTCAGGGCCGGTGCGCAGATGATGAATATGGAGTTTGTGCAGTTTCACCCAACGGTGCTTTACGCTCCCGGTAAAGAAACATTCCTGATATCAGAAGCCGTGCGCGGTTTTGGCGCCGAACTGAAACACAAAGACGGCACAACTTTTATGGAGCATTACCACCCGTTAAAGTCATTAGCCCCGCGCGATATTGTAAGCCGTACCATTTTGCACGAAATGGCCATCACAAACCAACCCTGCGTATACCTCGACCTTCGCCCCTTTGATAAGCAGGAAGCAGAAAAACATTTCCCCAACATTTGTAAAAGATGTGCTGATGAAGGGCTTGATATTTCAAAGGATATGATACCGGTGGTGCCGGCAGCGCACTACATGTGCGGAGGCGTAAAAACAGATTTAAAAGCACGCACTTCCATATCGCATCTTTATTGTTGCGGCGAAACATCATGCACCGGTGTGCATGGCGCCAACCGCCTGGCCAGCAACTCGCTGCTTGAAGGGCTGGTATTTGCAAAACAAGCCAGCGAAGAGGCACACCTTTTATTGAGCAACCTGCCCGATGTTGAAAGTGGTGCGCTAAATATTTTCAGCATAGCGGCAACAGATAGCGACGTTACGGTCTGGAAAAACAAAACGGCCCTGCAGCAAATAATGTGGGACGATACAGGAATCATCCGCAATGAAATTCAGCTGGAAATTTGTATTGACAAGCTGGGCCACATGAAAGAAGAAACAGAAAGGCTGATAAACAAAAGCGGCGTCAACAAAGAAAGAATGGAGTTGCTGAACCTGATTGAAACATCTTTACTTATAACCCGCTGTGCTATGATAAGAACCGAAAGCCGCGGCTGCCATTTCCGCACCGACTACCCCGAAAAAGAACCGGTGGCTACGGATACGTTGATTGATAAATGGAATTATGAGTATAAGGCGATAACAGCGTAATGACCACGGATTTTATGTAGCACCATCTTAGACCCCAATGTCATTGATTTAACATAGCCGGCAGTTTAGGGTTTTCGCCCAAAAGGTGCGACCCTGGATGGGTAATGCCATTAAGTTAAGGAAGGATAAGGAATAAAAGGACAGTGTATTTTCCCCTCTGGAGAGGGGCGACACGAAGTGGCGGGGGTGTGTGGCTGTTGGCAATTGTCCCGAACAGCCACACACCCCGGTCTGCGACCACCCCTCTCCAGAGCAGGGCTGTTTCATTCTCTGAAGATTCACTTTCAGGCGGCNNTTGCGCTCCGGAGGAGCCGCCTTTTTTAGACTCTCTTAATAGAATGAAACAGCCCCCCCCTCTCCAGAGGGGAAACAGCCAGATTCGCCTTAACTTAACGGCATTGCCCGGATGGGGTTGCATGTGAATGACCTTGATCTCACTTCCCTTCATAAACACAACCCGAAGTGCTGGTTTCTGAAACAACAATTTTGCTAAGCAGTGGAAGAACCGGCTTCAATTGATTCCATACCCAGATTGCCATCAGTTCACTGGTGGGGTTTTCCAAACCTTTAATATCGTTTAACACCGAGTGGTCAAGCTTTTGCACTATCGGGGCAAAGGCTTTTTTAATATCACCGAAATCAAGCAGCCATCCGGTTTCGGCATCGGGTTCGCCTTTGATATGAACAGTTACTTTGTACGAATGCCCGTGCATATTTTTACACGGATGCCCCTGGGGCACTTTGGGCAAAAAATGCGCTGCTTCAAACCTGAAATCTTTATAAACTTCTATCATGGCCTTCAAATTTGGGTGCGAAGTTACGGCTTTGATTGGTAATTGTGTTCAAGTGTTAATGTGTTCAGGTGCGCAGGTGTTAATGTGTTCAGGTTAAAATACATTGCTGTCGGCATCAACCCTTCGGTTAGGTAATTAAACTTGGTATTTTCCGGGTGACTTTGCGGCAAAAACCTGAATTTCCTACTACGCGGTATTTCTTTGCTCCCTTTGCGCCTTTGCGTTAAAAATGTATTTCCGTATTTAAACTTTGTATTCCCTTAGTGCCTTTGTGGCAAAATATTGCATTTTCTTATCCAATTGTATTTCTTCGCAACCTTTGCGCCTTTGCGTTAAAAATGTATTTCCCTATTTATACTTTGTATTTCCTTGCATAATTGTATTCTTCGCTCCCTTTGCGTCTTTGCGTTAAAAATGTATTTCCGTATTTCACCTCAAAAAAACTATATTTGCACCCGACTATAAAAAACGATGCAGCCTCGCGTAATCCTCGACAGCAAAAAGTTAGACCTTACCATAACCCGCCTCTGCCATCAATTAATTGAACAACATAAGGATTTCAGTAAATCAGCCATCATAGGTGTACAGCCACGCGGCGTAATGCTGGCCGATCGGGTTTATAAAAAACTTACAGAGATTTTAAAAAAGCCCGATATCCTGTACGGCAAACTCGATATCACCTTTTACCGCGATGATTTCCGCATAAAAGGCAAACCCATGATTGCCGATAAAACGGAAATTGAGTTTTCGCTGGAGGGCAAAAACATTATTTTGATTGACGACGTGCTTTACACCGGCCGCACTATCCGCTCGGCGCTGGATGCCATGCTCGATTATGGCCGCCCCGATGATGTAGAACTGCTGGTGCTGATTGACCGCCGCCTACACCGCCACCTGCCCATACAAGCCAAATACGTAGGCAAAATAATAGATTCTATTACCGCCGAAAAAGTTAAAGTGGAATGGAAAGAGTTAGACGGGGTAGATAAGGTTTGGATTATAGAAGAAGAGAAAGATTAAGATGATTGCTGATTTATGAATTATGAATGCTGATTAAACTACAAACAATAAGCCTTACGGCAACATTTAAATAAAGAAAAGGAGAATGAGCGCACTAAGCCAGAAACACTTAACCGGACTTAAAAACCTCCAGAAATCAGACATAGAACTCATTTTTCAAACCGCCGATAATTTTAAAGACGTTTTACAGCGCCCCATTAAAAAAGTCCCCTCGCTCCGCGACATTACCATTGCCAATTTATTTTTTGAAGATTCTACCCGCACCCGCATGTCGTTTGAACTGGCTGAAAAGCGTTTGAGTGCCGATACCATTAACTTCTCAGCTTCCGGTTCATCAGTAAAAAAAGGCGAAACGCTGTTAGATACCGTGCGCAACATATTGGCCATGAAGGTGGATATGATTGTAATGCGCCATTACAGCAGCGGCGCCGCCAACTTTATAGCGCAAAACGTAAACGTAAACGTGGTTAACGCCGGCGATGGCACCCACGANNAAACACAGCCGCGTAGCAGGCAGCGATATACCATTGATGCTAAAAATGGGCGCCAAAGTAAAAGTGTGCGGCCCGCCTACCCTGGTGCCCAAGTTTATTGAAGAACTGGGCGTAACCTACGAACCCAACCTGCGCAAAGCCCTGGAGTGGTGCGACGTGGCCAACGTGCTCCGCATACAAC
>PMXD01000197.1:0-131 GCA_003165895.1 Bacteroidota bacterium
GTATGGAACAGCGTAAAATACACATGTTAGCTAGGGAAAATTTACCTAAGATGGGATTTCCTGCACCGGTATGTATTCACATTCCGCTTTTACATGGTACGGATGGTGCAGATAAAATGTCCTCTTCTAAA
>PMXD01000197.1:193-43244 GCA_003165895.1 Bacteroidota bacterium
AAGTTTGGTGGTAATCTGGAGCTTAAGCAGGCAGAGTTATTAGATTTGTATGGTAAGGGAGAATTACATCCATTAGATCTTAAAAATGCGGTTTCAAAATATTTAATACAAATTTTTGAGCCTGTACGTGATTATCTTAATAATCATTAAAAAAAAATAATCGCCTCACTGCTGTAATACCAGTCAACATCACCGGTTGCCCCCGGTAAATACTGACGACTTCGCCTTTCAGAAATGCCAACCGGTGATACCGCGCTTGCGGGATAAATACGTTGCATCAATTTCAGCAACCGGCATTAAAGTTAATCCTCCCGAAGACCCGCTCCTCTATAAAGACAGTTTACCTGTCCTGAATCCCCGGTAAAATCAACCCGCTTACTGCTAAACTTCAGATACTGTTATGACAGTCCTCAGGAACTTCCATCGTGATGCTCCGTAAAATTGCAGTGTCAAAATGAGTACCTATTAAACATATCCTAAAAAATCATTCACCAAAAAGAAAAACAGTATATGGAATCTGATAAATTTTCAAGAAAAAACTTTTTAAAACTGGGCGCCATAGCCACCGGTGGTATAGCAGCTTTAAACAGTATTCCGTTTGTGCTTAATGCACAGGACGGACCGGTGTGCGGAGAAACCGTAACACTTTTATCTTCTGACGGGAAGTTAGTTCACGTTGACAAAAAATCACTGAAGCTGGCATCCATGTTAAGGGCAGAAGAAACCAATGCGCTTAAAATAAGAGCGCGCAAAGGTATTGAAGGCCGCAAATGGGTTGCAGTAATTGATCTTGCCCGGTGCAAACATGCCATGGCTTGTCAGAAAAGCTGCAATAAAAACCATTACATACCCGGCGACCGCCAATGGCTGAATGTTTACGAAATGCAGGATTCAAAAGAAACGGCGCCATACTGGATGCCCAAAACCTGTTTCCATTGCGACCGGCCACCTTGTGTAGCTGTTTGCCCGGTAGATGCCACCTTCAAACGCGAAGACGGTATTGTGCTTATTGATAACGAACGCTGCATAGGCTGCAGGTTCTGTATGGCTGCCTGTCCCTACTCAACCAGGGTGTTTAACTGGGGCGAGCCTGAATACCATAAAGAACTCGACGGAGTTGTATACGACCCTGAACAGGGATTACCAAGAAAAAAAGGGACCGTTGAAAAATGTGATTTCTGCCCCGATATGTTACGGGAAGGAAAACTTCCGCATTGTGCCGAGGCCTGCCCTAACGGCGTTTATTTCTTCGGCGATTTAAACGAAGATACAGTTACCAACGGCAGCGAAACATTCCGGTTCTCGCAGCTGATAAAAGACCGTGCAGGTTACCGGTATATGGAAGAAATCGGCACCGAGCCTAATGTTTATTATTTGCCACCGGTAAACCGGTTGGTGCCTTTTGATGAAACCGACAAGCACCTGGACGAGACCGACAATATGCATCACCATTAAAACCTAAGAAAATGAATACGATCACCTCTATAAATGAATTAACAAAGGACCTTCAGCCCAGAAAGTTTGGCCTCCGCGGCCAGCTTTGGACTACTCTTTTGGTCCTTATTGTTTTGAACGGCTTTGTGTCTTATTACTTTCAATTGAAAAATGGCCTTAGCGTTACTGATATGAGCAACTACGTAAGCTGGGGTATTTACATTTCCAACTTCGTATTTTTTGTGGCCATCAGCCTGGTAGGCTCACTAATAAGCGCCATTCTTAAATTAAGCAACGCCAAATGGAGTATCCCTTTAACCCGTATTGCCGAAATTATTGCAGTAGCTAACATCATGTTTGCCGGCCTGATAATAATTGTGGATATGGGGCGGCCCGACCGGATTTTGAACCTGTTTATGTATGGCAGAATACAATCGCCCATAGTATGGGACGTATTGGTGGTTATGACTTATTTAGCTATCAGCATCCTGCTTTTATACATTCCACTGCTTCCTGACCTGGCGTTGCTTAGGGATAAAATGAAAGACATTCCCAAATGGCAGCATCAGCTTTACAAAATACTTTCATTGGGATGGACCGGCACTGAAGCTCAATATAAAATTCTTCACAAATCTGTGAATGGATTAGCCATTGTAATTATACCGGTTGCACTGGGTATACACACCGTTACATCATGGCTCTTCGCCTCTACGTTGCGTGGTGGATGGAACAGCACCAACTTTGGGCCGTATTTTGTAGCAGGTGCTTTTGTTGTGGGCGCCGCAGCGGTTATATCGCTGATGTATATTGCCCGCAGGTATTATAAACTGGAGAGGTACCTCAATGAGGATATTTTTGATAAAATGGGCAAGCTCCTGGTGATGCTATCGCTGGTATATACTTATTTTACTATTAATGAATACCTGACTCCTGCTTTTAAAATGATGGAAGGCGAGCGCAGCCTGATACAGGATTTATTTATAGGTGGTTTTGCACCTATGTTTTGGGGGGTGCAGATATTCGGGGTAATAATACCGGTGTTTGTGATGCTCTTCAGAAAAGGAAGAAAACCATTACCACTTTTTATTGTGGCCAATATGGTAATTGTGGGTGCATGGTTTAAACGGTACCTGATAGTAATACCTACATTATTTCACCCGTACCTGCCGGCTATTAAGCAAAACGGGGTGCCTTCTGCCATTCATTATTTTCCCACCTGGCACGAATGGTCTATCACCATTGCATCACTGGCAGGTTCGATGTTAATTATCACTATCCTGTTCAGGTATCTTCCTTTCATCAGCATGTGGGAAATAGCTGAAGAGCAACACATAGAACTTGACCCCATCATCCCGGCCGTAGAAAAATCTAAAAACTGAAAATCTGTTAAGATGAGAACGATGAAAAATATATTTTCAAAACTGATGCTCGTTGCAGTTTCGGTTTTAATTGCAGGCAACATAGCTACTGCACAGGAAAAAATTGCACCCAAATTAAGGCTGAGTTATATTAAGCATATGAGCGGCACCAGCGAAATAAAAGCACGTGCCTATAGCAAAAAGGGGAAAGAATTTGAACCTTGCATGGGCGTAACCATAGGCTTTTACAAAGATGCCGACGAGGAGCAGCTTTATAAAAAGCAGGATGTTGACCACATGGGCGAAACAACCGTTCTTTTAAGTGAGCAGGATGCCAGTGCCTTTAGGGATTCAACCGGGCAATATCACTTTTATGCTAAGATTGAAAAGAACACCAAATATAAATCGGCGGAGGCGGACCTGGCAGTAATGAGCGCAACCATTGACGCAGAGTTTAAACAGGAAAACGATTCTACCAAAGTGCTTAAAGCAACACTGATGGTTTATGATGCCGCCTCAAAAAAAATGATACCGGGCGCCAGCATGCCATTAAAATGCGGCGTAAAACGGGCTTTGTGCCTGCTGCCGGTTGGCAAGGAATTGAACAATACCAACGACCAGGGACAGATAGAACTGAGTTTTCCGAACGACATACCAGGTGATAAAGACGGTAACCTGACAATAGTAGTAAAACTGGAGGAAGATGATAATTATGGCACAGTGATGTTTGAAAAAACAGTAAAATGGGGTGTACCGCTGTTGCATCCGGATAATCCTCTGGCAAGTCGTTCACTGATAGGATCAAGAAACAACGCACCATGGTTTATGGTGGTTGTTATCAGCTCTATTCTGATCGCTATCTGGGGTTACCTGTGCTATATTGTATTTGGCCTGTATAAAATAAGCAAATCAGGCCACGCCGGCTCCTGATTATTATTGCTTTTTGATTTTTTTTTAAATAAGTTGATTGTTCTTATTATTTTTAACAACTGTTTTATAAACCAACCGATTAAATAACCACGTATGAAAAATGCAACGAAAATTATGGTGGCGCCCGTTTTAGGCGCACTTGCGATTGGCCTGATGGCTTTCGCTTACCAGGGCAAAGCCCCAAGCAAAGAATGGGTTGTGCCCGCCGCTGACGCACAAAAGAAAAACCCAACCAAAGCAGACAAAGCCAGCACCGATGTGGGCCGCGACCTTTGGGGCAAATATTGCAAATCATGTCACGGCAAAATGGGCGAAGGCGATGGATCTAAAGCCGAAGAGCTTAAAACAGAATTAAGCGATTTTACGCAGGCTAAATTCCAGGGCCAGAGCGATGGTGCGTTGTTTTACAAAATTACCAAAGGAAGGGATGAAATGCCTTCTTCGCACAAAAAGAACATTGAAGATGAAGATGTTTGGAATATCATCAATTTCGTACGCAGTTTTGGCAAAAAGTAATTCCCTTTTGTGCTAAGCAAAAAAGCCGCTCCGGATTAATGGAGTGGCTTTTTTTATTGGTGTTTTATTTACAATTCCCTTTTAACCGTTCAACCCATTGGGTAATAAGTAACACGCCGGCAGTATCAACCACGGTGCGGCCAAACTCAGGCATTTTTACGCCAAACTCAGCACTGGAAAGCCTGCCAACTACAATAGACTCAGCCGGTTTGCCGGGCACTATATCATAATTCAGATTACAGGTGCCATGCCCTTTAGCCAGCGGGGGTTTGCAAATACCCAAAGTAAAGCTGTCATTATTCAGCGCATTCAGAAACAGGCCTGATACATAAGCCGGTCCACCAGGATTGTGGCAATGGGCGCAATTAGCGTTAAGGTATGCCCTGGCCCGTAGTTCCAAAGGCTGAGTAGTATCTTCGCTGTTAACGTACGCCATAGCAGACGATGGGTTATAGTTTTTCAGAAACCCGGAATCAATCCAGCGGTTGAGCTGATTTTTCTTTCCGGTTGAATCAGTTACGTCCAGGTTCAGATTACCTGCATTCACTCCTATGGGCCTAACCTTATTTGTAGATAAATGACAGCTTTTGCATTCCTCTTTAGTTGCCATTATAAAACTTAACTGATGCGCTACTCCGTTTTTATCCGTGAAATTTACAGCTTTACTACCGCCGTTATCCGTAAGTAACGCATCTTTCTGATCGGCAGCCCAATGATAAGTTGAAGCCTCCCAACCGGTTGGTCTCTTAATCAGTAATTGCGTTTCTACCAGTTGCTTTCCCAGAGAGTTGTTCCGTGCATCTTTCCAATAATAAACCACGTTGATAAGGCAACTGCCCATAGGAAGGTTCATCAGGTTTGTTGAGTCAAAACCGAAAGTCAGGCCTTCGGGAATGTACATGAAACAATCCCTTAACGAATAGTCGTTAAACATAGAGTTAACCATCTTATATGGAATTACCCCTTTGTCAGGCTTTGTAAAATCGTTTGCCTCTTTAAAAAATGCATAATCAGAAATTTTTTCAAATGGCCCGCCATTAATATCCAGGTGAACAGAACCGCTTCCTGTATTGGAATTACAGCTGTTAATGAAAATGCTAAAAAAAATGAACGCAGATAATGTAATAATATATTTCATATGTTTTATAAAAAAGGACCTGTTATAATTCTTCAAAACAAATACCGGATGTCAATATTACAAAATTAGTATTGATCAAACCGTACAGCTCTGAAACCTTAAACGGAATTTTTATACAAGCCCGTTCACTGCCTTTATACCAACTACTTTCTTGTTTTTGTTTACCTTTCAATCGTTATGTCAAAATCCGACACAAAAGATGTTTTCAAATTTCTTGAACCCTTTCCCATAGAAGTTCAGGATATCACAAAATGGCTCAGGGACTTTGTATGGGCCTCCTGCCCTGATTGTAACGAACTGATTTACGACAACTATAATGCGCTTGCCATAGGCTTTGGCCTTTCTGATAAAGCCAGTGATGTTTTCTGTTCTATTGCCGTTTACAGTAAATATGTGAATTTCGGCTTTCTGAGGGGCCACGAACTAAGTGACCCTGATAAAATCCTTAAAGGCGGAGGAAAGATGTACCGCTATATTACCATCAAAGAACAAAAAGATATGCCCAAAGCCTATATAAAAAAACTCCTTCTTGAATCTGTCGTTAATGCTGCTTCGCGCTTAAAAACAGACCGGCAGGGTTTAAAAAAGATAACTATTACAAAAGCTGTATCAGTAAAAAAAAGAAGGCCTTTGTAATGGCATATATATGAAACTTTGTAATATCTTTCCAATTAGCTGTTGCCTTTCAGCAGAAATATTAACTTCAAAAAAAATTCTATGGCCCACCATCATCACGAAGAGCATTTTCAAAGCCCTGAATTTGTAAAAGATATTGTAATAGGAATGGCCGATGGCTTAACAGTGCCATTTGCCCTTGCGGCAGGTTTAAGCGGGGCAGTAGACTCGAGCACCATTATTATTACTGCAGGCATTGCCGAAATTGCAGCAGGCAGCATAGCTATGGGCCTGGGCGGGTATTTGGCAGGGAGAACAGAGGTAGACCATTACGATTCGGAATTGAAACGGGAGTATATGGAGGTTGATGAATTTCCTGAAAAAGAGAAGGCAGAAGTAGTAGAGGTGTTGGAAACGTTTGGCGTATCTAAGGAGGCAAGCATTGGCATTGTAAATGAAATGTCGAAAGACAAAGACAAGTGGGTAAAATTCATGATGCGTTTTGAGCTTGGGTTGGAAAAGCCCGATGCAGAGCGTGCCCGCAAAAGCGCTTTTAATATTGGCGCGGCATATATTGTTGGAGGGTTAGTACCGCTTTCGCCTTACTTTTTTATTAAAAACTCTCAACAGGCATTACAGGTATCTATAGGCGTTACACTAATTGCCCTTTTTGTATTTGGCTTTCTGAAAGCCAAAGCCATAGGCCAGCCTACTTTAAGCGGGGCTATAAAAACAACATTTATAGGCGCACTGGCCGCCGGGGTTGCTTATTTATTAGCCAGGCTGATACAGGGGCATTAATTGCGCCGGACTACTTCCGGGCAGCGTATAAACAGCCCCCTGTTCTCATCCTTACCATTGGTTACAAGGTGGGTAGCGTAAAATAAAAGGTTGCGCCTTCGTTTACTTTTGCTTCGGTCCATATTTGACCGCCATGCCGGGTAACAATGCGATGAGCCAGTGCCAGTCCAACTCCTGTACCCTCAAATTCCTGGTCGGTATGCAAGCGCTTAAATACATTAAAAAGCTTGCCGGCATGTTGCATATCAAATCCGGCGCCGTTATCTTTCACATAGTAGGTTAAATCCCCGTTTATTACTTCCGAGCCAATTTCCACCACCGGATTTTCTTTCTTTGATGAGTATTTAATGGCGTTATAGATAAGATTTACCCAAACCTGTTTAACTAATCCAGGGTCGCAAAATACTTCGGGTAAAGTGCCTGTAACTATTTCCGGTTTAAATCCGGCAAACGCCGTCTTGGATTCCTCAATAATTGCGGCAACAATTTCATCCATTTTAACCACCTGCTTAACCAGCGGAACTTTCCCAAACCGGGCAAAAGCAAGTAATTCAGTTATAAGCTGGCTCATGCGCCCGGCCCCGTCATTAATAAAGCTTAAATATTGCCTGCCGGTATCGTCAAGTTTAGAATAGTATTCCTGATGCATTATCCCGGCAAATCCCTTAACAGCTCTTAATGGGGCCTGCAGGTCATGCGATACAGTATAGCTAAAGGCCTCCAGCTCCTTATTGGCCTGTTCAAGTTCGGCAGTTCGGTCAATTACCTTTTTCTCCAGTAATTCATTTAGTTCCTTTATCTCTGCCTCGGCTCTTTTTCGCTCGTCGATAACTTCAAAAATGACCGCAAAAAAATTACCCATAGTATGGTAAATACTAAGCGAAAACCACATCGACATAGCATTTACATAATACTCTATTTTTTTTGAACAGCCTGTTCTTACAACTTCACTATATGCTTTAAAAAGTTCATCATCCTGTTGCCTTATTCCGGGGATTGCCTCTGTAGCTTTTTTCCCCACAACATCTTTTAATCCTGTAAGGATTTCAAATTTATCATTCACATACAGGTACATAAAATCAAATGGTTCTTCGTTCTCATATAGCATTTCGCAATTGGCTATTCCTTCCTGCATATTTTCGATAAGCGAACGAATTTTCCTTTCGCTTTCAATAATTTTCTGCGCTGCCGCTTTCCTTTCCGTATCATCGGCAACCACACCATCCAGGCGAATCAACTGGTTGTTTTCATCTAATGTGGGCACAACTGTGTTTGTTATCCATCTTAGGCCGCCATCTTTATGGATAATGCGATATTCGTCTTTTACTGCCTGTCCTGTCTTATATCCTGTAAAATGCCTCTCCACCACCCCCCGGTCGTCGGGATGAATCACTTGCTGCCACAAATCCCGGTTATCATAAAAATCTTCGGGTTTATAACCATAAACCTTTTCGCATGCCGGCGATATCTGAATAAATCTGTTTTGCTTTATATCTACCGAAAACAATACTTCCTGAATGGTATTGAATAACCTTTTGAGTTCGTGGTTGGCAACTTCAAGCTTTTCTTCGGCCACCTTTTTTTCAGTAATATCATTTCTTATTACCAGAAACTGGTAGGGTTTGCCTTCATTTAAAAAAGGAACGATGGTAGTATTACCCCAGTAATAACCTCCGTGTTTTTTCCGGTTTCGCATTTCGCCCTTCCAGATTTTACCGGCAAGTACGGTGTCCCACAATTCCTTAAAAAACTCCTTCGAATGATAACCTGAATTAAAAATCCGCGGGTTATGTCCTATAACCTCCTCGCGGCTGAATTGCGATAGTTTGCAGAAAGTATCGTTTACATATTTAATTCTGCCATCGGCATCAACGATGGTCACAACAGACGATGCATCAAGCGCAAATTTGTAATCATTTGCTTCAGCAGTGATAGCTATTAATTCCTGTAAAAGCAATCCGGCGTTGGGTTCAGCCTGGTCTTTCCCGGTAGTATCCCTGTATTTGATAATAAATCCCTTTGCAGAAGGATTGTGCAACACATTGATAACGGAGCACTCAACCCATCGGTACGAGCCATCCCGGCGCTTTACGCGCAGCTCCTTTATTTTCCTGCCGGCAATATCGGCTGCTAACTCCCGAAAAAAAGTTTTTGCATCTTCAGCGTAATCGGGATGAATGAATTCAAAAAATGGCCGGCCTTCAATTTCCTTCAATTCATAACCCGAAATAGCCCCGGCTTCCTGGTTCTGGTATAAAATAAACCCGTGTTCATCCAATACCAGAAAGGCATCGGAACAATTATCCAGCAGCAGCTCAAAGAAGCTTTTCCAATCCGAAGAATTCTTCTTTTTCTCTTTAACAGTTCCAGGAGGTTTAGATGCCATATTTCTGAGTTTATGCTTTGAATCAAAACTATTATAAATAAATATGAAAATCTATGATTTTAATCAGAGGAATAGATTTTTACACGATTTTAAGGTCCTTATGCCAATAACCAGGCTCATAATATAAATATGTGGATGCCATTTGAAGGCAATAATTGCGGGCCCCGCTTGTTGCCATATTACGAAATATAAGTCCTTGTGGGTGCCCATTTCTTCCGGAATCTATGCAAAAACCGTATTTTCGCCCACTTAAATTCTTAAACCATGGCGAAGGTTAAAATTGGTTTGGTGCAAATGAGTTGTGTTAAAGAGGCGCAACCTAATTTACAAAAGGCTATTGCCGGTATCAAAGATGCCGCCGCAAAAGGAGCACAGATAATCTGCCTGCAGGAGTTATTTACCTCTCTGTATTTCTGCAATGTTGAGGATTATGAAAATTTTAAAATGGCTGAAGCAGTTCCCGGCCCTGCTACTGACGTATTAAGCAAAGTAGCTGAAGAATTAAACGTGGTTATCATTGCCTCACTGTTCGAAAAACGGGCGCAGGGTATTTATCATAACACCACTGCTGTAATTGATGCCGATGGGAAATACCTGGGTAAGTACCGCAAAATGCATATACCCGACGACCCTGCCTTTTACGAAAAATTCTATTTCACGCCCGGCGACCTGGGCTACAAAGTTTTTAATACCAAATATGCCAGGCTGGGCGTATTAATATGCTGGGACCAATGGTACCCTGAAGCAGCCCGCATTACCGCTATGATGGGCGCCGAAATACTTTTTTACCCTACGGCTATAGGATGGGCCACAAGCCAGGATGAAGCCACAAACACCGGGCAATATAACGCATGGCAAACCATTCAACGCTCTCATGCAATAGCTAATGGCGTGCATGTGGTAAGTGTTAACCGCGTAGGTTTTGAACAGGAAGGCAAAATGAAATTCTGGGGCGGTAGTTTTGTTTCTAATCCATTTGGCAAAATACTTTACCTCGCATCGCATGATAAAGAGGAAAATGCCGTGGTTGAAATAGACACACAAAATACCGATTTTTACCGCACCCACTGGCCCTTTATGCGCGATAGAAGAATTGATTCGTACCAGCCTATCACCCAACGATTTATTGACGAAGATTAATTAATTATTGCCACTAAGGCACAAAGTTTGGAAGAATGCGGCTGTTTAAATAACAAATGTATTTATCATAAGCCAATCATAAAAATCATAATAAATCAGCGTTCTATTGGATTAATTCTTAGTGCGCCAAAACGCTTTAAATGAAAACACCCAAAGACTTAGGGTTTATTTTCCCTGCTGAATTTGAAAAACAACGTGCTATGTGGCTGTCGTGGCCACATAAAGAGGCTTCATGGCCCGGAAAGATTGAAACTATTTACGGGCCTTATTGTCAGTTTATAAGCCTGATTTCTGAAAGTCAAAAGGTTTGTATTAATGTAGCTGATGAAAAAATGAAGCAGTTTGCGCTTGATAAATTGCAAACAACAAACTGTAAACCGAAATTTGAAAACATTGAATTCTATTTTAATCCCACCAACGATGCCTGGTGCCGCGACCACGGCCCTGCATTTGTAATTAACCGGGCAAAAAAAGAAAAAGCCATTGTTGACTGGGACTATAACGCCTGGGGCGATAAGTATCCTCCTTTCGACCTGGATGATGTAATACCCACCTTAATAGGCAAAGAATTGAACCTGCCCGTTTTTCATCCCAAAATAATTATGGAGGGCGGCTCGGTAGAGTTTAACGGTAAGGGAACGCTTATCAGTACTACCGGCTGTTTGTTAAACAAAAACCGCAACCCGCATCTTACCCAAAAGCAAATTGAACAATACCTGGCAGACTACTATGGAGTTGAAAATATTCTGTGGCTGGGCGATGGTATTACCGGCGACGATACAGATGGGCATATAGATGATATTACCCGTTTTGTAAATGAGGATACCGTAGTAACTGTTATTGAGGCTAATAAGGCAGATGAGAATTTTGAACCGCTACAGGATAACTTAAAACTGCTGCAAAAAATGCGGTTACAAAACGGCCGGCAAATAAATATAGTTGAGTTGCCCATGCCCCACGCGGTAATTTATGAGGACCAGCGCCTGCCGGCGTCTTACGCCAACTTTTATATCGCCAATCAATATGTAATAGTGCCAACTTTCAGGGATGATAAAAACGACCAGGTTGCACTGGATGTACTGCAGGGATGTTTTAAAGACAGAAAAGTAGTGGGCCTGGATTCAACCGATTTGATATGGGGCCTGGGCAGTTTTCATTGCCTCTCTCAGCAGGAACCTGAAATTTAAAAAGGGTCTTTAAAAGCAGGATTATTGAGATAAGAAGTATCTGTCATATCATTCAAAAGTGTTAGCAGCTGCGCCTTCGCTGTTGTGGTAAGGTGCAAGCCCCCTACCGGCAGGTAATTGCCCGATGAATCTCTGGGAATATGCAACGCAATAAATTGATCCATGTTAGGCGAATACTTCAGGCTGTCGCTATAAAAATTGATTACCTGATCAAGGGTCTTATACCGGCCATCATGCATATAAGGCCCACTGACCGCAACGTTACGCAGGCTTGGATTTTTAAAAAGTCCATAGTCGGATGGAACACCGGTTATAGCGCCCCGTCCGGCATCCGCATAATCGTTTATGGTAGTTGCAGCCTGTAACCCATCATTGCGGAAGGTTTGACCCGGCAGATAATTAGCCATTAAATAATTTCCTCCAAAAGAATGGCAATGGAAACACTCACCGGTGGTTTGGATAAAAATCGCATAAAATGCAGCCGTTTCATCCTGGGTAAAAGTAGCCTGTCCCCGCATTACACTGTCAAAACGCGAATTTATTGAAATGGCAGTCATTAAAAATTCCTGTATACCCAGGTAAATTTGGTTGACATTAACAGTAGCGCCCGCTTTACCAAAAGCCTTCTTAAAAAGTTTGGCATAAACCGTATCTGCCTGTAAATAAGCAACAGCATTTGTAGCCACCATTCCCAGCTCATTATGCGAGGCATCCTGCGCTTGCGCAGCAATGGTGGGTTGCCGGCCATCCCAAAACATATACGGCTCCCAGGCCAGGTTTACCAACCGGGGGGCTTTGCGCTTATTAGGGCCAAAAACATTTGTGGCAATAGGAATGGTATCGGCAAAGGAGTGCGATAAAATATGGCACGATGCACAGGCCATTTGACCATTTACCGAAAGATGCTTGTCGTAAAAAAGCATCCTTCCCAACTGTATTCCTTCAACCGTAAGTGAATCTTTGTAAGGATTAGTAATGCCCGGAAACTCGAAAGTTAAGGCATTTGATCCAATAACATATTTGGTTCCGATATAAGCACTGTCCGCTTCAGTAGTGGTAGTCTTTACAATGGTAGTTTTAGGCTCGTGTTTGCAGTTTTCCAAAGCAACCAGAATCAGAGCGAGTGTGAAGATGAATAAGATGTTCCTTTTCATGATAGCTGTTGTCAAAATGTAAAGGCCTTTGAAAAATTATCTGCAAAAGTTGTCATGATAGCAGGATTATCGGCCGACCCCGATGCAGTTTCAGGCTCGGTAACAATATTGATGTACTCGCCGGTAGTGCTATTGGAAAATATTTGCTGAACATCCAGGTAAAGCGTAAGCGTGTAAGGAGTATTGCAGCAAACAGAAAAACTCTTATTTAATTTTGTCTGACGGGAAGCGGCATTAGTGCCGATATGATAAATGAGGGGGTAGGGCATATTGGAGGTGGAGGTGGGAGCCCATTTCCCTTCCATAACCTCAAACCGGTAAGCCGAAAACATATCCCAATACATCTGCCATAAATAGCTGTACGGATTAGGAAAATGCCAGGATGTATCGTTAGCGTTATTCATGTTTTGAATAGAATCAAGGCCGCACCCAAAGCTGATACCCGTAAAACTGCCAGGTGCAATATTTGCGGTAATTGAAAGTGTGGTTGTATCGCTAAAATCAACAATGGCCACCGAATCAAAACTTACAGTGGTATTATCTGTTTTAATAAGATTAATATGCGACAAGTAAAACTGTAAGGCGGACATTGTCAAATACCTTCCGGCTGTATCAATGTTAGGACTGTTTAACGCAAAACTTTGGGTGCCGTATTTAGCCTTTATAACCAAAGTAATGGCTGAAGTATTAGAAGGCTGAACCTTGGGCTCCTTTTTTTTGCATGAAGAAATAATAACAATCATGCAACAGACCAATAAAAAAACTACCAGTTTAGACTTATTCATGCCAGTGTTTTTTTTTAACATCATCGAATATACATCAAAAGCGGATATTAATTTAACTGCTTTTCGGCTATTAACAATTAAAACCATGCCCTGTTTATCAATATTTTATAAATTGTTTGCCCTCAGCGCCAATTTGGCAATAAATATTAACATACTTCGTTTATTTGCGTCCGTTTAATTTTCACCCATGCCCAAATTTATTTTAGCGCTTCTGGCGGTGTGCCTTTTATTTTCAAATATACAGGCCCAAAAAAAGGTAACTGTTAGCGGTACCGTTAAGGATGCCAGCAACGGCGAAGTAATGACCGGGGCGGTTATTTACGCCAAATCTAACCCTCAGGACGGGGCTTCGGTAAACAGCTATGGCTTCTATTCTCTTACTATAAAACCCGGCCACGATACTATTATAGCCCAATACATAGGGTACGATAAAAAGGTTTTTCCTGTAAACTTATCGCACGATACAACTATGAATTTCTCCATGGGTATGGCTGAGGTAAATACGATGAAGGAAGTAGTGGTAAGCGCAAATAATGATAAGGGCAACCAAAATGTCACTTCCGCTCAAATGGGTGCAATTACCTTAACCACTAAAGAAATTGCAAAAATACCCGTGTTCTTCGGCGAAAAAGATATTATGAAAACGCTGGAGCTTACGCCCGGTGTAAAATCGGCAGGTGAGGGTAATGCCGGTTTTTATGTGCGGGGCGGCAGTGCCGACCAGAACCTGGTGCTGTTGGATGAGGCGCCGGTTTATAACTCGGGCCACCTGTTAGGTTTTTTCAGCACTTTTAATTCAGATGCAGTTGCAGATGTTACGCTTTACAAAGGCGGTATGCCGGCTGACTTTGGCGGAAGGTTAGCATCAGTAGTAGATGTAAAAATGAAAGACGGAAACGACCAGGATTACAGCGTTTCAGGCGGTATCGGGCTTATCTGTTCGCGTTTAAATATTGAAGGCCCTATCAAAAAGCACAAGGGTTCATTTTTGGTTTCGGGCAGGTTTGCTTACCCCGGTTTATTTGCAAAGCTTTCAAGCAATCCAACCATCAAAAGCGTTACCCTCTATTTTTATGATTTGAATTTAAAAGCCAATTATACACTGGGCGACCATGACCGGGTTTTCCTTTCGGCATACCTTGGGCGCGATGTTTTCAGCTTTAACAATAGCTTCGGCCTTAACTGGGGAAACATTACCGGCACCGCCCGCTGGAACCACATTTTTAATGAAAAGCTTTTCAGCAATACCTCTTTTATTTTTAATAACTACAATTACAAAGTGCTGGTTGGGCAGGATACCGCCCAGGCCACCATTTTATCAGGTATACAGGATATCAGTTTAAAAGAAGACCTTCAGTATTATCCCAATAGCAAGAACAAAATACATTTGGGCTTTGATATGACCTATCACACTTTTATACCCGGTGAGGTTACATCAATAGGCTATAACAAACTTGTTTCGCTTGACCAGGCCAAAACCCATGCGCTGGAAAACGCCATTTACGCAAGCGATGAGCAAACGATTGTACCCTGGTTTAAAATGATATACGGAGTCCGGTTTTCTTCGTTTACTGCACTGGGCTCGCAATTGGTTTACAATAGTTACGACCCTCAAACCTTCCTGCCAACTGATTCATCCTATTACAAAGCCGGGCAGCCTATTGTAACTTATTGGAACCTGGAACCGCGTTTATCAATGAATTTCATCATCAATGAACACAATTCCATTAAGCTGGCGTTTGACCGCAATACGCAATATATTCAGCAGTTAAGCAACACTACATCCACCAATCCAACCGATTTATGGATACCTACCAGTAAACTGGTAAAACCTGAAATTTCAGACCAGGGCGCCATCGGATATTTCGGAAATTTTTTAAAGGGAGCTTTACAACCATCGGTAGAAACCTACTATAAGTACATGCAAAACCAGGTTGATTATGTAAGCGGGGCTGATTTGTTATTAAACCGGTACGTTGAGTCGCAACTGGTATATGGCATTGGCTGGGCTTATGGAGTAGAAGTGATGATGAAATACGATGTATGGAAAATTCATGGCTGGGTAGCTTATGATTGGAGCCGGAGTATAAGACAGTTTCCTGCAATAGATAATGATGTTCCTTATTACGCCCTGCAGGATCGCACCCACGAGGCCGACGTGGTAGCTATTTATGATATTAATAAGAAATGGAGCATTTCGGCGGTTTTTGTTTTCTATACAGGCAATGCAGTTACCTGGCCCAGCGGAAGCTATGAGATTGGTAATACCATTGTGCCGTTATACACGGCCCGGGACGGATACCGGATGCCCGATTATGAACGCCTTGACCTGGGTGCAACAGTTGAATTAAAAAAACATAAAAAGTGGGAACATAATTTGAACCTCACTTTATACAACGCACTGGGTAAAGAAAATGCTTACTCCATTAACTTTCAACCGGTGCCTAATAATCCCGGCCAGACTGAAGCGGTGCAGTTGAGTTTGGGCCGCTGGATACCTTCTGTTACCTATAACTTTAAATTCCTGTAATATGAAACGGAAAAACATGTTCAGTAATTTTTCGAAGTTAACAGCCATGCTGATAGTTACAGTGCTGATAACCGGTTCTTGCCAAAAGGTTATTCATGTTGATTTGAATAACGCTAATCCTCAGT
Source organism: Bacteroidota bacterium (assembly GCA_003165895.1). GTDB lineage: Bacteria > Bacteroidota > Bacteroidia > Chitinophagales > LD1 > Bog-950. The sequence continues at coordinate 16,293 of PMXD01000197.1, forward strand.
TGGTAATTGCGGGGTATGTTACCAACCAACCGTTAGTTGATACCGTAGTAATTACCAAGACCGGAAGCTATTTTACGCCCGGCAATTACCCGCACATTAACGGGGCCACAGTAATTATAACCGATAACACAGGGCTTACAGATACTTTTGTGCAGGTAGATAGCGGCACCTATGCTACGCAGCATTTAACCGGCATACCGGGCCATACTTATACCATGCATGTTTATTTGGCAGGTAAGGAATATGATGCAGTTTCAACTATGCCAGCAGTAGTACCCCTTGACAGCGTTGAAATATATGAAGTAGGTAGTGGCTCAGATACCGGTTACCACGTCAGGGGGTTCTTTCCCGATGCCGGCGGTGGTAACCACTACTACATGCTGCAGGCTTATTATAACAGTGTATTGCAGGACAGTGCCGATAATATAACCCTGGATGATAACGAATATACAAGCGGACTGATACAGGACGTAAGGCTTCGTGTGCCCTATCCCCCAACCGGCGATACAGTAAAAATGAACCTGCTGTGCCTTGACTACAACACCTACAATTATTTTTCGGTTGTAAAAAGTATAACAGCATCAGCAAACCCGGTGTCAACTGCTGTGCCGCAAAACCCGCCAACCAATATATTGGGTGGGGCTCAGGGTTACTTTTCGGCGTATTCCATTTCAACGAGAACGGGATATGTGCCGTAGAATCTGTTTAAATTAAAGAAATACAGTTTAACACAAAGCACACAAAGTTCAATNNAGGCAGGTTTGTGTTAAATTGCATTGGGATTCAATTTTAAACAGCTTCTTAGATTAATTATCCAAAATCAATCGGTGGCTTTTTCATAAACCTTACATCGCCCTTTTTGCAAATTCCGGTATAAGGGATAGTAATTTTTAATGAAGCGTGTATATCTGCATTGTAAACGTATTTCTTTGCAAACAGGCCCAATAAATCCTGGGTGCCTATGGTAAGCGGTCCCAACCTGAGTGTTGCACCTAATCCAAAATTACCATATATATCGTACGACAAGGGCAGGTAAACACCTATCCAACGGTTATCATATTTAGGCGTAACACTAAACGTGGTAACCTGGGTCAGCATATTCTGGGTTGGTGACATATCAGGCGAAACCATGGTGGCAACTGTTACCCCAAACTCTTTGTAAATATTGTAGTCAATAAATATGTTGAACCGGGTAGGAAGCCACAAAGTAAAAGTGCTTTTGGTTGGCAATACCTGGAACCTTGAGCGGATAGTATCGTCCAGGCTCTGTATCCCATTCGGGAATTTATCGCCGGCTACATCCCGGTTATTAATGTTGGCATAAAAGTTTTCGCTGTAATCTCCGCGCTTAAACCGCAGGGCGCCAAAATCTATTATTGAAAATCCTACGGCCAGTTTATACCGGTCGCGGTCTTTCAGGCTCTGGCAATCACAGTTATAGTCGGCGCTGTACTTTTCGCGGTCAGGGTGCCATTCATACACGGCGCCCATATCGGCGGCTACTGTAGGTATACCATATTTAGTATTGAATACATTGTTCAAATAAGCTGGCATGTCCTGGGCTATGGCAGCTGCAGAATAGCCCTTTGAAGTAATCAGCCCTTCGGAATAAGCGTAACTAACACTTGTATGGTTAATACTTAAAAGGTCATACTCAGGCCATTTATAATTCAGGTTACTTACCTGTACGTATGCGCCTGCCAAAGGCTGCTCTAATTTTAAGGTGCCACCCACCTTTATTAAATTTTCGCCCTTATCAAGTATAACGCGCGAGTAAGTAATACCGTAATCATTCCAGGCAGCAGCCTTTAGCCCCAGGTTAGCATTAGAAAGGCTCTGGCCTAAAAAATTAGTGGCTGCCTGTGCGTTAGTACCCAGTCCATAATAAGCAATCCGTGCCAGCGTTTCGTTCACGTTTTCGGCATTGGCTATTATGTTGGCATGATAAGTAAAGGCAATAGCATTCTGTCGCTTATGCCCTTTCCGGCCAAACTGAAACATGAACGACAAAGGCCCTGTAAGCTGTGCGCCTGCATAAGCATCTTTATCGCGCCCGTTAATCCGCTCATGCAAAAAATCCTGCTGAAAATTGGCGCTGCTAAACAGATATGGATGCAATAACGCCTGCCTGCTTACGCCAATGTAATTGTTGTTTACTGTAGCGGCAGCGGCTATCAGATTAATATCCACTAAAAAAGGACTATTGGCAATAGCAGGGTTGTAATCAACATTGGTTACCCCGCCGTACTGGCTTCCGCGTAATCCCAAAAAGAATTGCGCCTGCAGGTTGTAAATGCACGAAGCCGAAATGATGAATAGCAGCATGTACTTTTTCATAAACGGATAGTGTTAAGGTGAAAAATGCAAAAGTTGATTTCACTTCACTCAGTTTATTTAGCCGCGTTAATTAATATTATCCCCAATTGAATATAATGGCTGTGCCTGCCAGTTGTTATTGTAACGCAGGTTGGCGAATATAAGTATGTGCAGCTATTATAAGGATGATAAATATGAGGTAAAGGATGCATGCGGATATAGATATATAGTTAAGACGATTATGCTTGCATACTACGCATAACGACAGCTATAGAGTATTATTTTTTAATAGGAAGTTCCCTGATCCTTATTTGGTCCTTTTCTACCACTACAAAAACCCCTTTTTCAAGATCATCTTTAAGTTGAGTTAGGTTGGTGCGTAAAAAATCCAGGATTATCTCCGAAGCAACCGGTTCAATACGAAACAATATTACAGAAGGTTTATGAGCACCGGAAAGTGCATGTATCCTGCTATAATCAAGGTCGTGGGTAATAATTATTTCACCTGATTGTTGCGCAAAGCCGAAAATCACTTCATCTTTTGTTGAAAGCAACCCAACCTCTTTTACATGCCGGGTTTTGGATCCGATTTCGTTTAGCCCGATGCATAAGAAAGGGGATATGTTTTCATCAAGCAAAAAAGTCATGATGCTTTTTTGAAGGGAATTACACGATAGTCCATCATGCCCGAGGCAAAAGAAATGGCTTGTAAAACATCTTCCCGGCTTATCCAGTCAAATTCTTTCAGAAAGTCTTCAATACTCATTCCACTTGAAATATAAGCGAGCACAGAAGCAACAGGCATACGAGTGCCTTTAATGCATGGTTTTCCAAAACAAATGTCTGGATCCACAGAAATTCTCGGATAATCAAAAAAAGTATGCATCATAATGGTTCAAAAATAATAATAATTCAGGTTAAAATGTACACTAATAGGTAACCTATTGTATATCCCGGGGTTATTTAAAAGCTACAAACTCACTGTGATGTTTGCCGGCATAGTAATTGGCTCCCCCGCACTTGCCGAAACAATTCCCCCTTTCTCCGAATTAATTACATTTATTCCGGCACAAAATGCAGTTTTACAGCTTCGGAAAGTGTGTCAGCGAATTTAAAATGGTAATGAAATCCTTCTTCGGCATTTTAGCTTTATGGTTATTACTTAGTGGTACCGCCTCTGCCCAGACTTTTAAGCTGGATGGTATCGTTATCGATGCCGAAGACCATACCACCATGCCCGAGGCCTATGTTACGCTGTCGTACCTGGCTGACAGCACCAAATATACCGGTACCCAAACGGATAGCTTGGGCAGGTTTTCGTTTCCTAACCTGCCGTCGGCTTCATATATTCTTGAAATAAAGTACCTGAGTTATCTGCCCGTTAAATTAAGGCCCAAAATAAACGGAAGCGATAAGCACCTGGGCAAAATTTTGCTGGTTAAGGACCCTAAAATGTTTAAAGAAGTTCCCATTGTTGGCATTCAGCAGCGGGTGGTGCAAAAGGCCGATACCAGCGAGTTTAATGCCAACGCTTTTAAAGTAAACCCCGATGCCACCGCCGAAGACCTGGTGGTTAAAATGCCGGGTCTCAGTTCCAGCAACGGAACGGTAAGTGCACAGGGCGAAACCGTGCAGCAGGTATACATTGACGGAAAGGAGTTTTTTGGACAAGATGCCACCCTGGCACTAAAAAACCTGCCGGCTGATGTAATAGATAAAGTGCAGGTTTTTGACCGCTGGAGCGACCAGGCACAGTTTACAGGCTTTGACGATGGCAACTCGCAAAAAGCCATCAATATAGTAACCAAGAAAAACCGACGTAACGGTGTTTTTGGAAAACTATGGGCGGGTTACGGCTACTTAAACAACAGCGTTTATACAGCGGGCGGAAGCCTTAACTGGTTTGATGGGGATAGACGGATTTCTGTAATTGGCATGACCAATAATATTAACCAGCAAAATTTTTCTACCCAGGATTTGCTGGGTGTAGTTGGTAACGCAACACAGCGCCAGGGCCGCGGTGGTGGGGGCGGTGGAGGTGGGGGCGGCGGAAGTTCTGCAGGTGCAAGTAACTTTTTAATTGGCAACCAACCAGGTATTTCTACCACCAGTTCGGCGGGTTTTAATTACATTGATTTGTGGGGCAAAAAGAAAAAAGTAAAAGTAGTGGCCAGCTACTTTTTTAACCTGATTAATAACGTTAACGATGTATCGCTTACCCGCCAGTATTTTAATGCCGGCGACAGTTCGCAGTACTATAAAGAAACCGATGCCACCGTTAGTAAAAATATTAACCACCGGGTAAACATCCGGATGGAGTATACCATTGATTCTGCCAATAAACTGATATTCACCCCTAAATTTACATCGCAGCAAAACACCCAAACACTTAACCAGTTTGGGCAAACAACTATTGAGCAGGTTATACCGGTAAGCCAGGTGCAAAGCGCTTACGATTCGTATAATTTTGGTTACAATATTTCAGGTGATATCCTTTGGCAGCATAAATTTAAAAAGAGGCGTCGCACCTTCTCCATTGACCTTTCATCGGCCTACAACTATAAAGAGGGGCATACTGCGCTTCAATCGCTGGGTTATTATTCCGAAAACAGCGATTCAGTATGGGTCAATCAAACTACGCCTGTGCTGGGTAACAGCTATACGCTGGGTGCAAACCTGGCCTACACCGAACCGGTGGGCAAAACAGGCATATTGCAGTTTAATTATACCCCCTCTAACCAATGGAGTAATTCGAGCCAAACCACTAATAATTACGATTCGCTGACCGATTCTTACAGCAGCCTTGATACTGCACTCAGCAGCAAATACACCGATATTTATATGACCCAAAAAGCAGGCGTTACCTATCGCTACGCATCTAAGGGGCTAAACGTTTCGGTGGGGGTAAACGGGCAGTATGAGCTACTAACAGGCACCGAGGTATTTCCTGATGCCTACAATACCAACCGTAATTTTTATAATGTGTTGCCCAACGCCATGTTTATGTTTAAAACTGACAGCGGCACCAGTTTGCGTATTTTCTACCGCACGTCTACAAACCCACCATCTATTTCGCAATTGCAGGAGGTAATCAACAACAGTAACCCTTTATTGTTAAGCACGGGTAATCCTTTGCTGAAACAATCTTTTGCTCAATCGCTGATGATACGTTATGCGCTAACCAATAAAAAGAAAGCAACCTCACTGTTCGCTTTTTTAACCGCTAGCTATACACAAAACTATGTGGGCAGTTCAACATTTATTGCCAGTAAAGACAGCATCCTGGAAAACGACGTATTGTTAAGAAAAGGCTCGCAAATTACTGCACCGGTTAACCTGAATGGTGCAGTTAGCGGCAACGCCTTTGTAAACTACGGTTTCCCGCTCGAAAAAATAAAGTGCAACATGAACTTTACCGGCGGTGTCAGCTACACCCGCACCCCCGGCCTGTTAAACGACCTTACCAACTGGAGCAGCACCTATAATGTAAACGGCGGTTTGGTATTCAGCAGCAATATCAGCACCAAAATTGATTTTACTTTAATCTACACAGGCAACTACAATTTTGTAGATAACACCCTGCAAAACACTGGTAACAACAACTATTTTAACCACACGGCCACGCTTAAATTTAACTGGATGTTCTACAAAGGATTTGTATTTAATACTACCCTTATAAATACATTATACGAAGGCGTAGCCGATGGCTTTAACCTGGATATTTACAAATGGAGCGCCTTCCTGGGCTATAAATTCTTAAAAGACCAATCGCTTGATATCAGGGCGGGCTGCAGTGATATACTGAACCAAAACACCAGCATAACCCCCAACATAACCGGCACCTACATTGAGTTTGACAGAACACAGGTGCTAAAGCGTTATTTATTGCTTACGGCTACTTACACGCTGAAGTATTATAAGAAGGATAGAAATTAGAATACATTTTTACCGCAAAGAAGCAAAGAGCGCAAGGGGACTATATTTAACCTCAACGCTTCGGTCTCTTATTCGGACTACGCTTGCTGTGAAAGCATGAAAGAATTCTCACTGTATTTTTATTTTCATCAACAATGAAATAAAGCAGGTATGGAAACCTGTTAATCTTTAAAGCCCTGATATTTTTATATCGCACCTCAAATAAAGGGTTATTGGCCAAAGTGAGATAAGCATCTTTGAGTTCAGTAATAAAATGAGAAGGGGCATCAGCGCTATAAAGTGCATAGAACTCTACAGCGTTTTCTATTTCCTTCTGCGCCTTCGGCGAAACAAGAATTTTATACGCCATACTTTTTGTTCAGTTGCTGTATGGACTCTTCTGAAGTGAGATAAGTATTTTCATCTTCCAACAACCGTTCATCCAAAACGGCTTTTGTTTCTGAAGAAATTTCGAAATTGTCCTCGTCTTCTTCGACAATAATAGTAATGGGCCTGGACTTAAAAGTTGCCTTTATAGCATCTAATATATCAGAATTTATATCCTGTGCTGATGTTAAATGATAAGTGGTATACATGATATTTTGTTGAACAGCTAAAGTTAGCAATAAAAGGCGAGATAAGCAAATCATTTCAACCCTAATTCTACTTCGCGCGCTGAAGCATTATAAGAAGGAGCAGAATTGGAGTTTAGAATTCTATTAACCAAAATACCGTTATTTTCATCTAAGGATAAAAAACAATGAGATACCTCAGTCTAATACTCTTTTATTCAAATGCTTCGAGCCTGGCTTTTGGGCAGACTTCCAAAGTTTTTCAAACAAAGCAAAATGAAAATTATAGTAAATAGTAACAGGTTCCTTATGACATATAAATAAGCACTTACAGTGGAGTTCGTTTCCAGCTTTTGCAGAAACTCCGCGTTTTTATGTGGTTTGAGTTGCAAAAGTAAAGGTTAACTTTACCTTCCATGAAAAAGCAGGATTATATTATCCAACTTATCAAATCCCTCGAACCCAACGAGCGGCGCTATTTCAGGCTTTTCAGCAGTCTTCAACAGGGTGAAAAAAAATACCTGCAGCTATTTGATATGCTGGAAGGCCAGGATGAATATGATGCCACCGCACTAAGCAAACAATTGGGCATGCCCAAAAGCCGTTTAGCCGAAGTAAAGCATTACCTCAATGATGCCATACTGAACAGTTTACGTGCCACTAATGAGCAAACAACACAGATTGCAGCCCTGTATGTTGCCAAGGAAGATGCCCGCATCCTGTTAAGCCGCAGGTTATTTCTTCAATCGCTGGAAGTATCAGGAAAAACGGCCGAACGGGCCAGGGAGCTGGAGCAATTTGAATTGCTGATAGAGCTGTTAAACATAAGGCACATTACGTATTATAATTTACAATTATTTGAAGAATCGGCCGCAGTGTATGATGAGTATAAGCAGGTAGTTGAAATAGAAAATGAGGTAATGCAGATTTATTCGCTGAAGGCTAAGGCATCCGGATATGAAGTACTGCGAAATAAGAGGGCCGAGTTTGAGAAGCTATGCGAACACCCGCTGATAAAGGCTGGTCCTGAAAAGTTAAAAAGCCTCCGTGCAAAAGCTGTCTGGTTCGACATTATGTACTATTATTACATAGCGTCTGATATGCCTCAAAAAGCGCTTGAAATAAGCCGCCGGGAGTGGCAGTGCTATGCCGGTAACCCGATAATAAAAGTATCCAATGGTACGGCTTATATTATCAGTCATACCCGCCTGGCATATGCGGAACATACCACTGGAAACAATGAAAGGGCCCTGGAACTTGCTGAGGAATTAAAACGCGTGCTGACTGACAAGACCAGAGAATTAAGCAAAGCGAGGCGTACAACATTTATGGCTTACAATGAGAGTTTCAGGATGTATGTGCTGCTGCGCCTGGAAAGGTTTGCTGAAGTGCTGCGCGAATCGCCCGCTGTTATTGAACTTATGAAAGTACGGCCGCTGCCTGAACAATATGCCAGCATATTCAATTACGCCCTTGCGCTGGTGCACGCAAGTGCACATGAAAAAGCGATTGATGAGTTGAACAAGTTGGTTGATATAAATACCGATGTCCGGCTGGACCTTCAGCAGCTTGCAAGGCTTTTGATGGTTATGGTGCATCTTGACCTTGGCAATAACTCCCTTATTCCACACCTGATAAAAGCGGCCAGGAGCTGGATGAAACGCCATAGTTATGCCAATGAAACTGTGAACGGGCTGTACCGGTATTTTCTGCTCGCCTCGCATGCCCCCGCCCCCGAAAAGAGGGATATATACGGTAAGTGCCTGGCGGTAATCAGGAAAGGCGGGTTTCAACCGCTGGCTGGCACATTGATGCTATCCTCATGGCTTGAGAAAAGAACCTGATATTAGGGGCGATGGCTACCTGGAGTTTTCAGGGGCGACCTCAACACAGGGATATCAATCGGGGAATGGGTATATTACTATTAGTTGGCCATAGACGCATTATAAATGCATTGGCGTGGTGCATGTTACGGGTAAAACCAGGCAAAACGATTATCTTTACGTAACAAACTAAAGCTATGGATGCTGTATTTAAAATACGGGGCGATGAATTTGACGAAGTGCTTTTTAAAAAAATAAAGGCGCTGCTTCGCAAAGGAGATAATACGAGCGTATTAATTCATGTGAGCGATGAAAAAGATGTGTATACGCAAACCCTGCAAAAATCCATTGAGGAGATGAATGAACCTAAGCAACTGCTCTCGTTTTCAATGGAAGACCTTGAAATATATAGTGCAGGAAATAAGAACAAAAAAAGCAAGTGAAGCAAGTTAGTTTTACCCCTACTGCTTTTGACGAGTACAATGAATGGATCAGGAATAATCCGGAAATCATCCCAAAAATTCTTGAGCTGATACGCGATATTTCGCGTAATCCATTTAAAGGACTGGGTAAGCCAGAGCCTTTAAAAGGTAATTTCAAAGGTTTTTGGTCAAGAAGAATAACGCAGGAGCACAGGCTTGTATATAAAGTGGATTCAGATTCAATTTTTATTGTGAAGTGCAGAGGGCATTATGAATAAGGTGATTGTGTTTTCTTCCGTAATGGTGGAAGCAGCCCGGTTCCTTCGCCGGCAACCTCAACACCGGGGTATCAGAGCGGGAATGGGTATATTACTATAAGTTGGCCGTAGGGATGATGCAGACTCATTGGAAATGCCGCTACAAACGAATGGGAGTCGCGGCCTACAGGAATATTAAACACATTTGTCTATATTCGCTCAAAAGCACTTTGCCTATAATATTAAACGATTACATGGAGAAGCAAAAAATGTTTTTTAATTGATATAAATATAACAGTATCAAACTCATGAGCACGAACAAAACTCCTTTCTTCTTTTCATCTAGCCAAAGTGTCGATACTAACCTTGGAAATACTTTCAGCTTTATTTGGGCAAGTTATGCAGGTTTAAGAGAATTATGGTGGCAAGTAAGAGGGTTCAATGCCAATTTCCCCGGCTTACACATTTCTGTTATTGAGAAAAAATTCTTTTCGGGTTTAGCTTTGCCTGGCGGTGTAGACTTAAACCATATTTGTATTAAGAGTGATTGGACTCTACATGAAGAAGAATTTGCGAAATGGCTTTTATTTGATGCATGTACACTATATGAGGGTTGGGCAGAAAAGGTTTGTTCTCAAGTTTTTAGTGGCACCCATGCTGACAGGGCTGCCAAAGAAATCCAATTTCCTGCCGATACTACAAACTTAACACCAACAGGATATCTTAAAGCGATACATAGAGCAAATCAAAACAAATCTGCCTTCATAAAAACTGAGTTTTTCCCTTCTCTAAGTAAAGGCAAGCATAACAAATGGGCCGAAATTCAAGAGCACCTTATAGGCTATAGATATTTCAAGGAATGCAGAAATGCATTCATTCATTCGGACGGCAACGTCACAAGTGAGCTAATCTTGGCGCATACTAATTTTCAAGATGTATTGACCCAAAAGCCATTACTTTTCAAACATCACTTTTCACTTTCAGCCCCAACACTAGGGGATAAAATAAAATTAAATGTTCATGACATAATTTTATTTACTCGATTGATAAAATGCCTAATAGCTACATTTGATGCCGCTTTATGTGTGGCTTCAAGTTGCGAAGTTATTTTACAGGACCGACTAAGGACCATTGCAACTGGGAAGGACAAATGGCGCAATTTACCAAGCAATCAACAAAGGCGTGAGCAGAGAATACATAGACTGTTATCCGCATCCAGAATACCAGAACCCGTGAGTATTCATGCCGTAGATTCTTGGATGGTGTCTAGGGGAATAATTCACACGTAGTTAATTTGTAATCCACACCCGCTTATAACAAGGATGTTATGCTTTGCTCATTTTCAATGCGCCGAATTTCATAGCTTTAAGCGCAAATGCTGGCATTATAAATGCGAACTTCAGGGATTCCGCGTCACAAACGATTTTTGGTTGGGTTGGAACACCGGAAAATTGGCATTAGTTTTCCGTTCATTTTTTTTGCTCTTGTATATTTAATTATTTACATTTTAACTAGTAATTAGAACAAAATGGGAACACCACGGTTAGACCTAAAACAGGAATTCGAGAGAAACAATTACATCGCTTTTCTTGATGTTTTGGGATTTAGCGAAATAGTATCGCGAGATGATATAAAACTACTTGAAACATATTTTACTACGATAACTACGGTTTTAAATAGCGTACAAGAATTTAAATCAAAAATTCAATCTTGTTTAATTAGTGATTCAATTATCTTGATTGCACCTTTTGACCAAAACGGCTTTACTGATATACTGATTGCGGTTAGGAGAATACNNGAATTATTGTGGTTAAGAATTATACTACGTGGGGCAATTTCACATGGACAAGTTTATTATAATAGTGAAAAGAACATAATTGTTGGTAAAGGATATATTAGAACTTATAATTTGGAAAAAGAAGCTGTATACCCACGTGTTATTATTGACCCATCAATTATAAATCACTTTGGTGGTGATAGATTTGAGTTTTTAAACCAAATTAATGGGGGAAGATTTGTTGTTGATAATTTGATTTATCGCAAGCCACCGGGAACTTCAAACATACCTGACGATGCTTTCTTTGTGAACTATATGTATAATGCTTTAAAATACGGAAGCGACGACGAAAATAAAATTTCAGCCATTTATGAATTGATTAAAGCGAATCTCTATTCCGAACAAAAGCATTATTCAAAATATCTCTGGCTTAGAAATTATGTGGTGCAAACTGTAAATAGTCTCACACTTAATTCCGATTGGGTTAAGAAATTCCAAAGTTTATAAATCAATTGCAATTCTCCCGTTGTTCCAGTGTGCCTTTTGGCCAACCTGGAAGTTTAAACGAATTGTATGGGCCTTCCGACCCATATATCTGGCAATATCCACCACTCCAAAATCAATCAGCCTCTTTTAGCCAAAGTCTGTGTACAAATATTCAATTTGTCTGCCCCTGGCAGGGCAATGTCGTTACGTTAAGGAAACGCATCGGCCCAGACCCTCTAATTCCCGAGGCGGGAGAACCGCCACCCAGTAATACAAAATACCGCCACCGGACCAAGCCGTTCTTTTTGCTGCGTGGATGCCCCATTGAGCGTAGCTTCCAGCTACGCTCTACTATGCTTGTAGCCTCTGGCTACTGTATTTGTGTGTTTAGCAATGTGTCTTAATCCCATATTTCGCCGCTGGAGGAACCGTTGGGGTAGGGTGCCTTTTAAAGACACAGCGGAAGATTGCAGCGGACAATAACCCTTTTATTTTTTATGGGTGCCGATAGCTATCGGCATGCCCTCGCCCGTCCGACCGGTCATCCAGGCGGGCAATTACATGTATTTTTATTTTAATACAAATCAGTAAACCCCTCAAGACCCCTTTCCATGGAAAGGGGTCTTGAGGGGTTTTGGTATTGATAATCAATGATGTAGTAAAAAAAGTGGAAACCACCCCCACCCCTTTCCAGGCGGTTTGGTTGGGGTGGCAAATACAAAACAGCCTAACCACCTCCAGGGCTGCTCCTCCTAAATTAGGAGGAGAGTTTTAGCAGCCACCACATATGTTGGCTGCTCGCGTGAAGGATAGAAGTGGAAACCCCGCAAGCGAGGCTTTGCGAGTGCGGAGTTGGAACGGATAGCCTGACCCGAGGCTTTGCGAGGGGCACGCCCTGTTTCTAAGTTAGCTTGTTACTATTTGTGTTATGCGTCTTAAATGCCCGGCCGCCTTTTTCCAAATAATATTATGTTTGGAGTTGAAACAGGCAATGATACCACCAATTAAGAATTTTTCGCTGGGCACCCGTATTATGGTGATGTTTGGCTTTTTAATGTTCAACTATCTTCTTTTTCCTTCTGTTGCATCGCTTGTTGTGGGGCAGTTTTATGGTATGGATAAGATTATTGATGTCCTGTCGGGGAACATGCATGGCGACAGTGAGAAGTATGTTTTCCTTTTTGTGCAGGGGGTAGGTTCGTTAGGTGCATTTGCGTTTACATCGCTGTTGGTTAGCCAGATGGAGACCGGGTTTGTTTTAAAGCGTCTTGGTTTGAACATAAGGCCGGCGCTAAAATTTTTTGTAATGGGCGTTTTTGCTGTTTTGGTTGCCCAGGTTTTTACCCAGTTTTTGGTGGAGGTTAACCAGCAGATTCCGTTACCTAAAGCGCTGAAATTTCTGGAAGAACAGGAGGCGCAGGCTGAAAAGATTACCAATACTGTGCTGGCGGGTAATGGGTGGATGATGTTTATGGCGAATGTGCTGGTGCTGGCTGTTATACCTGCCATAGGTGAGGAACTCTTTTTCAGGGGGCTTTTGTTGGGCGACCTGCTTAAATCAAAGGTAAACCCGGCATTTGCAATTATTGGCACCGGGCTGCTTTTTTCAATTTCGCACTTTGAGTTTGGCAACATGCTGGCAATATGGGCGCTGGGGTCGTTTTTGGGATATCTTTATTATACCTCGGGCAGTTTGTGGCTTTCGATGGCAGCTCATTTTACCAATAATTTTTTAGTAATACTTTTTAAATACCTTTATAATTCGGGGTATATAAAAAGTGATATTGCCGAGGCTACTTTTCCGTTGTATGCCGTAGTTATTTCGGCGGCCGTATTTATGCTCTGCCTTTTTGTTATCAATAAATGGCGCAGGCCGGTTGATTTCAGTATTCAGTTAAGTGCGCCGGTTTTAGATGAAGAAGAAGGATATGGCCTGAACAATGAAGAGTAAACTGACCCGGGTAACGGTTAAAAATAAATCATAACTTTTCAGACTTTTACAAAACAAAATATCTGCCGATGAAAACTTTATTTACACGTACCGCCTCCGGAATTGTTTTTTTAGCAATTATGGTTGCCGGCATACTCTGGAACCAGTATTCGTTTGCATTGCTGTTTACCATTATACTGGCCGGCACCTTAAACGAATATTTTAATATAACGGCGGTTAAAAGAGAAGCAGGGAAGGTTAAAATTCCGGTTAAATGGTTTGTAATTGTTTTAAGCGTAATAGTTTACCTGAAGTCGTTTGTGTTATCCTCGCTCCCGGCAAGCGGCCTGCCAGACCTGGATAATAAACTGCTGGCATTTTTCCAGGTGTTGCTTCGTTTGCGCGATACTAATTTGCCGATGGATGCGATTGTGCCGGGCCTGGTGTTTATCATTTTTGCTTATGAACTTTTTACCGGAAGCGAAAACCCATTTGCCAATATAGGCTGGAATGTTATAGCTATATTCTGGGTACTGGTTCCCATAGTACTTACTAACCAGTTATACTTTCAGCACGGAGGTGCGTTTTTGTTAGCTGTTTTTGCCCTGATATGGATTTATGACTCTGCCAGTTATGCAAGCGGTTCTTTGTTCGGGAAACATCCTTTGTTTCCGCGGGTATCGCCTAAAAAAACTATTGAAGGAATGATAGGAGGTGTTTTTTTTACGTTGTTGTTTGCCTTCTTTTTTAACCTCTGCCCCTACCTTGGGGGATATTCGAACATTGAATGGATAGTGATAGCGGTGGTTATAATTTTTGCGGCTACGTTTGGCGATTTGGTAGAGTCGTTGCTAAAAAGAAGCCTTAACCTAAAAGATTCAGGCAGTATAATGCCGGGCCATGGAGGCTTTTTAGACCGGTTTGATGCTTACTTTTTTACTATTCCGTTTGTGGTGGCCATACTTTGGATGATTGCCCAGGTGCACAACATGTTGCTCATTTTCGACTATCTGAACAAGTAGATGTTGGTGGTAAAACTGTGGCAGATGTTGGCTTTAACCGCATTCGGGAAAAAATCGCTAGATTTGCTGCCCTAAAGTTAAAAATCATCATTCAGTAATGAAGAGAAAATTAAAGATTCATAAAGAGGGACACAAAATCCTTTTGGTCTCCGGAATCATTCTCCTGTTGCTCAATATAGGCCTGGCGTATTTTTTTAAAAGTATGCTGGTGTACTACATTGCCGGTGGAGTTTCGTTATTGATTATACTTGCGTTTGCCTCATTTTTCCGTATACCCTATCGTACTTTCCTCAGCGGCAATAATCAGATTATGGCGCCTGCCGATGGCCGGGTAGTAGTAATAGAGGAGGTGCAGGAACAGGAATATTTTGGCGACCGGCGTATACAGGTTTCAATTTTTATGTCGCCCGCCAATGTGCATGTAAACCGGAACCCTATCAGCGGGTTGGTAAAATATCAGAAATATCACCCGGGCACTTACCTGGTGGCCTGGCATCCTAAGTCTTCGGAAAAGAATGAGCGCAATACGGTTGTAATTGAGCAGGAAGATACCGGAGTGGAAATTCTGGTGCGCCAGATAGCTGGTAAATTGGCGCGTAAAATACGGTGGTACCTGAATGAAGGGGATGAGGTTACACAAAATGCCGAAATGGGTTTTATAAAATTTGGCAGCCGGGTAGATTTGTTTTTACCTATAGGAACTAAAATAGAAGTAGGCCTGAAACAAAAGGTAAAAGGCGGAATGACGGTAATAGGTACTTTGCCTGAAAGTGATGATTAAGGAAATGATACGCAATATAATATTTTAAACCCGGACTTAGCGCCGGGTTTTTTGTTTTGTGAACTTATGGCTTGGTATTACTTCTGTTTGCAGGTGTGAATGATGTAACTTATTGCAAAAATTGTGTAACGCATACTTTTAAAAGGTGGCCACCTTTAACAGTTGGGAAATCTGATTTTAATCATTTGATTAAAAAAGTTGTTTAAATCAATAAAATAATTTTAGTTTTGCATCGTCAATAGACAAGAACATGGCTAAAAAGAAGAAAATAGACGATGGTTCTACCGAGCAAAAGATAAAGGAAGCGGCCCGTAAACTATTTACCGAAAAGGGGTTTGATGCAGTAAAAACCAGGGATATAGCTGAGGAAGCCGGCCTTAACCTGGCATTACTGAACTATTATTTCAGGAGCAAGGAAAAGTTGTTTGACCTTATTATGGTTGAGAATTTCGAGCAGTTTATTCAGCAGTTGATCCCTGTTTTTGGTGATGAACGGTTAACGCTGGAAGAACGGATGGTGCAAATAACGGGGCGGTATATAGACATGTTAAAGAGCAACCCCGACCTGCCGTTTTTTATTATGAACCAGATGAAGGGCGATTCTTCGAAGCTTCTGGGGCTACGGGAGAAAATGGCCAGTGTAAGGGAAGCGTTTATTCAGAATCTTGGCAAAAGCATGTCAGGAGGCAACGCCACGCAAGCCAATGTTGCCCATTTTATGATGAACTATATGGGATTGATAATATTCCCTTTTATTGCCCGGCCCATGCTGATGAAGGTAAACGGACTCAGCAAAAAGGAATTCGATGAGTTAATGGAAGAGCGTAAACAGATGGTTCCGGTATGGTTAAATGCAATTATGAAAGCAAAATAAATTTTGACAGACCCAATAAATATTAAGTAATGAAGAAGATTTTAACATTGATTTTGTTGCTACCTTTTATGGCCTCTTTTGGGCAAGGTGACAAGGCCATTAACCTCGATTCGTGCTATGCCTGGGCAAGGCTTAATTATCCGTTATTGAAACAATACAACGTAATTGAGCAAACGAAAAACTTTACTATTGAAAATGCCTGGAGGGGGTACATTCCGCAGTTAAACCTGTCTGGCCAGGCCACTTATCAATCGGAAACGGTTAATTACGGAACTTTATTTGGCAGCCTGCCGCCTGCCCTTGCCGGTGATATTAAGCTACCGGTTTATAGCAAAGATCAATATAAGCTTACTGCCGAAGCCTACCAAACCATATTTGATGGTGAGCAGAGTAAATTCAAAAAGCAAAATGCGGTTGCGGATGCTGCTGTGAAACAGGAAAACCTGGAAGTAAACCTTTATGCCCTGCGCGACNNAACCAGGTTTTTTTCGGTGTGTTGCTGATGGATGAACAGCTAAAGCAAAACACCTTGCAACAAAAGGATATTCAAAACGGGATAGACAAAACGCAAGCTCTGGTTGATAATGGCACTGCCTATAAAAGTAGTGTTGATGAGTTGAAAGCGCAATTACTGCAAACCGTCCAGGACAAGGTGCAATTATCAAGTTCGCGCAGGTCGTACTTGCTGGTACTGGGCTTGTTAACCAGCCAAAACCTGGGCGATAGCACTGTACTACTTCCCCCTTCAACACCGGCGCTAAGTTCAGATATAAAGCGCCCCGAACTTAAGTTATATGACATACAGAAAAAGAGTTTTGATATACAATCACGGCAATTGGAAACAGGCCTGATGCCGCAGATCAGTGCGTTTTTTGATGGAAATTATGGCAGGCCCACACTGAACGAGATAAGCAATGCTTTGGGGCCTTACTGGATAACCGGCATACGGTTTAACTGGACGCTCACTGCACTCTATACTTACAAAAACAGCAAAAGCCTATTCACATTGAACCAAACTGACCTGGATGTGCAGAAGGAAACGTTCATCTTCAATACCAACATCACACTTACGCAGCAAAATGAGGATATAAGAAAATATGCGGAGTTGCTGGAAAAGGATAAAGAAATAGTCGACCTGCGCACTTCTGTAAAAAATGCTTCCAGCGCCCAATTGCAGAACGGCGTAATAACCAGTCATGATTATTTGACAGAAGTGGATGCGGAAGCGCTGGCCCGCCAGAATATGATCCTTCACCAGGTGCAACTTTTACAGGCAGAATACACTTATCAAAATACAGCAGGCAATTAAATCATCCAATAAAAAAAACAGTAATGAACAAAATTTCATACTTAGCAGTTGCAGGCCTTTTATGGCTCAGTTCGTGCACACCAAAAACACAGTTTGATGCATCGGGAACTTTTGAAACAGAAGAAACTATTATTTCGGCTGAGGCGACCGGCCGGATAAAGGAATTTAATATTGAAGAAGGGCAAACACTTACGGCCGGTCAGTATATTGGCTTTATAGATACCGCGCAGCTCTATTTCAATAAAGAGAACCTACAGGCTCAAATTACGGCAGGTTTGAGCAAGCGGCCTGATATTGCTTCGCAGGTAGCCGCGCTGCAGGTGCAGTTGGAGGATGCCAAACACGAGCAAACGCGGATCAGTAACCTGGTTAAAGTGGATGCTGCCACCCAGAAACAGCTGGACGACCAGACTTACCTGGTTAAACAAATTGAAAAGCAGATAGACGCTGAGCTTTCCACGCTGAATATTTCAACGGAAAGTATTACTAAAGAAACCGTGCCTTTCAGGGCGCTGATAGACCAGATGAAAGATCAGTTAACGAAGTGCTACCTGGTAAATCCGATTAACGGAACGGTGCTTGCCAAATATGCCCGGTTAGATGAGGAAGCCAGCCCCGGTAAACCGCTTTATAAAATTGCAGATATATCGAGCCTGTTGCTGCGCGCGTATGTTACAAACGATCAGTTTGCACAAATTAAGCTGGGGCAAAAGGTAAAGGTGTTTATAGATAGTACGGATACTAAATACAAGGAATATGAAGGTGAAGTAACCTGGATAAGCGATAAGGCAGAGTTTACACCCAAAACCATTGAAACCAAAGACGAGCGGGCCAACCTGGTTTGGGCTACCAAAATTACCGTAAAGAATGACGGCTATTTGAAAATAGGCATGTATGCCGATGTGAAGTTTAAATAAAAAACGGAAATAATAAGAATAACCAAAATGTTGTTGGTGGTTCTTCCCTCTCCTTTGGAGAGGGAAGATGTCCGAAGGACAGATGGGTGAGGACTCAAAATTTAAATAAACCATGAGCGCTATTACGCTTGATAATATTACTAAAACCTACAATAAAGGCAAGGTGCTTGCTGTAGATAAGGCTACGTTTGATGTAGCCGAGGGCGAAACCTTTGGACTGATTGGGCCTGATGGCGCTGGTAAAACAAGCATCTTCAGGGTACTTACAACCTTATTATTACCCGATGGCGGAAGTGCTACTGTTGCAGGATTTGATGTGGTAAAGGATTATGAAAAAATCCGCAACTGTATTGGCTATATGCCCGGGCGCTTTTCGCTTTACCAGGATTTGACGGTAGAAGAAAACCTGAATTTTTTTGCTACCATATTTAATACCACTGTTAAAGAGAACTACAAACTTATAGAGGAGATTTATGTGCAGATAGAGCCCTTTAAAACGCGACGGGCGGGCAAACTATCGGGGGGTATGAAGCAGAAACTCGCATTATGCTGCGCGCTGATACATAAACCCAGGGTTTTATTTTTGGACGAACCCACTACCGGCGTTGATGCAGTTTCGCGCGTTGAATTTTGGGACATGCTAAAGAGGCTCAAACACCAGGGCATCAGCATTTTGGTTTCAACACCATATATGGATGAAGCAGCACTGTGTGATAGAATTGCCCTGATTGAGGGCGGAAAGCTGTTAAGTATCGCCTCACCGGCTGATACGATTAAAAAATATCCTGGTAAACTTTTTGCTGTTAAGGCAGCCAACATGCACCAATTGCTGAAAGACCTGCGCAGCTATGAGGGCACCCACAGTTGTTTCACTTTCGGCGATGCCATGCATGTAAGCTTTAAGCAGGATGCCAATACCGATGTAAGTAAACTTACCGGTTACCTTACCGCAAAAGGGCATAAAGAACTGGAGATAGCTGAAATACCCGCAGGCATTGAAGATTATTTTATCAGGATAACTGAAAAAGAAATAGCGGAAAAATAAAATGGATAATAATATAGCTATAAAAGCAGATAAACTGACCAAGCGTTTCGGCGACTTTGTGGCGGTTGATGCTATTACCTTTGATGTAAAGCAGGGCGAGATTTTTGGCTTTGTGGGTGCTAATGGAGCAGGCAAAACTACTGCTATGCGTATTCTCTGCGGGCTTTCCACTCCTACATCCGGTACGGCTACGGTGGCGGGGTTTGATGTTTATAAGGATGCAGAAAAAATTAAAAAGAACATTGGTTACATGAGCCAGAAGTTTTCGTTATACGAAGACCTTACGGTAATGGAGAACATTACCTTTTACGCCGGTATTTATGGCTTATCGGATAAAGATATTAAGGACAGGGGGGCAGAGTTGCTGGACCGTTTGGGAATTGCGCATGAAGCAAAAACTTTTGTAGGGTCTTTGCCGCTTGGATGGAAACAAAAACTGGCATTTTCGGTGGCAGTTATTCACCGGCCTAAGATTGTTTTTTTGGATGAGCCAACCGGTGGGGTTGACCCTGTAACCAGGCGGCAATTCTGGGATTTGATATATGAAGCTTCGGATAGGGGGATTACTGTTTTTGTTACCACCCACTATATGGACGAGGCTGAATATTGCGGCCGGGTTTCGGTAATGGTTGACGGGCGAATTGATGCGTTTGATACACCGGCAAATTTGAAAAAGAAGTTCTCGGTTGATTCGATGAATAAAGTATTTTATGAACTGGCCCGTGGGGCCAAACGTAAAGCAGATTAAATATGAACAGCCCTGTATTAAAACAATTGTATGCGTTTGTCCGCAAGGAGTTTTACCATGTTTTTCGGGATAGGAAAACACTGCTGATGCTTTTTGGCGTTCCAATAGCACAAGTACTGCTTTTCGGTTTCGTGCTTAGTAACGAAATAAAGAATTCAAAAATTGTTGTTTGCGATTATGCCAAAGATTATGGTTCCCAGGAAATTATCCGCAAAATAGAGGCCAGCAAATATTTCAAGGTGCAGAAAGCTACTTTAACCCACGACCAGATAGAAACGGCGATGAAGGCCGGTGATATAAAAATGGCGGTTATTTTTCCCGATCACTTTTATAACGACCTCTCGCACCTTAACAAGGCACAAATACAGGTAATTGCAGATGCCAGCGACCCCAACACAGCCACAACAATAACCAGCTACCTGACTAATATTATTAATGATTACCAGGCTGAAGCCCTGGCGCAAAATAACCAGTCATATACTATTGTGCCACAGGTAAAAATGCTCTACAATCCTGAATTACTGGGCGCCCCGAATTTTGTGCCCGGTGTAATGGCACTTGTGTTAATGCTTATTTGTGCTATGATGACGGCTGTTGCCATTGTAAAGGAAAAGGAACTTGGTACGATGGAGATTTTATTGGTTTCGCCGCTTAAACCATACCTGGTAATTATTGCTAAAACCATTCCGTATTTACTTGTTTCATTGCTTAATCTCACTGCTATTCTGCTGATGAGCGTTTACCTGCTTGACCTCGAAATTAAAGGAAGCGTAGTGCTTTTATTTGCCGAGAGTACCTTATTTATTATTTCGTGCCTGGCGCTTGGTTTGCTTATTTCTGTAGGCTCTACGTCACAAATGTCGGCCATGATGACCTCGCAAATGAGCCTGATGCTTCCCACGATGATGTTAACCGGCTTTATGTTCCCAATTGAGAATATGCCGTTTTGGATGCAAGGCATTTCATATATCGTGCCGTCGCGGTACTATTATACTATTGTAAAGGCTGTAATGCTACAGGGGCTTGGTTTTTCGGCTATATGGCGCGAAACACTTGTTCTTGGCTTTATTACACTGATATTGATTGTTATTAATGTTAGAAGCTTTAAAATTCGCCTGGCATGAGAACTTTAAGATTTTTATTACAAAAGGAATTCAGGCAGATATTGCGCAGCAGGTCGCTGTTGATATCCATTGTTTTGGGGCCTATTATTCAGCTCACATTGTTACCACTTGCCGCTAACTTTGAAGTTAAAAAAATAGCGGTTGCTGTTGTTGACCACGATCACTCTTCCTACTCGGAAAAGCTGATTGCAAAAATTTATGCATCTCCGTATTTCACCGGCGGACGTTACCGCGAATCATATAAAGATGCAGCTAAACTGGTAGAACAGAATAAAGCCGACATAGTACTTGAAATCCCGCAAAATTTTGAAGACAACCTTGTACGTGACGGGAATGCGGAAATTTTTATTGCCGTTAATGCCATTAATGGCACAAAAGCCGGTGTAGGCAGCGGCTACCTGGCCAACATTATCGCCGATTACAACCAGGATATCCGCCTTCAATGGAGCCAACCGGGCCATTTCAGCGAGGCATCAGCTATTGATCTTGTGAATGAAAACTGGTATAACCCTTTTATGAACTATTTCCTGTATATGGTTCCGGGTTTAATGGTTTCGCTGCTTACCGGTATCGGTGCATTTTCAGCCTCATTGAATATTGTGAAAGAAAAAGAGATTGGCACTATTGAGCAGATAAATGTTACCCCTATCAAAAAATCTACTTTCATATTGGGTAAGCTGATTCCGTATTGGGTGCTGAGCATGTTTGTATTTACCATAGGCATGTTAATATCGCGCTTTGCGTATAGTATTGTACCGGTGGGTAATATAAGTTTGCTGTATGGCTTTTTATCTGTGTACCTGCTTACGCTTCTCGGTGCCGGCTTGCTGATATCAACCTATTCCGATACACAACAACAGGCGGTTTCGCTGGCTTTCTTTTTTGTACTTGTGTTTAATATGATAAGTGGTGTTTTTACACCTATTGATAGTATGCCGGGTTGGGGAAAGGTATTGTCCTACATCAGCCCCATGAGTCACTTTGCCTCAGTGATGCGCATGGTGGTATTAAAGGGAAGCACTTTCATCGACATTCTGCCTCATTTTATTGCTATTGTTATTTTGGGGGTGATTTTCAATACCTGGGCAATATTGAATTACAGGAAGACTACATAATCATGTTATGAGATCGTTTTACCTGAAATATGAATTTAGGATTGCGCTGCTTGCAACCACCATTATTTTTCTGGCCCTTGTAAGAACTTTGGCAGAGCCATTTCGTTTGCAGTATTATTCGGCAGGTGGGTTAAATTACGGGTCGCTGAAACCGCTTCTAACCGGGGCCCTGGTGGCGGCTACCGCGCTTTTTATTATGGCAATTCTTTCGTTCTATAAAAAGTATAGCGGTATTAATATTATTTCGTTACTGGCCATATTTCTGTTGCTGTTGTTAAAATGTATTTTTGCTATTGGATGATGTGCAGCTGATTGCGATTGTTTAAACCACGAAAATTTCAGGAGTATGCGAGGCTTTGTAATTAAAACCTCCAGGCAACAAATAATACGTTTTAACTATTATGCTGAGGCCGCGCCGGTTACAGTGGCGGCGTTTGCCAAAATTCTGCCGTTTGCAAGGCTGCTTTTTCACGCAAGGATATCGGGACAGGAGACATGGACTGATAACGCCCATGGGCTTGATATTATACAGGAAAACGCATCGGTTTTTTACCGAACCCGGTGAAATTGTTTTAGGGCCACTAAAGTCAACACGCTCAAAAACAGCAAATTGCCTGAGTATTTATTACGGCGAAGGAAGGGGATTAAATTGCTGTAATATTTTTGGCAAAGTGGTCGACGAGGATTTGCCCTTGTTAAAGGCGCTTGGCACGGAGATATGGAAGAACGGGGCGCAGAACGTTATTTTTGAAGCAATTGAGAGTCAATCTTGAAGGATACTGCAACGAATTGATACCGGATTCGGTCTATAAATAAGAAACGGAATTTCCGGAATTATTGTAAATTCAGCCTCCATATCCCCAACATAGATGAAGCATATAACTCTACCCAGGACTCTCATTTTATTTCTCCTTATTTTATCTGTTAAGTCCTATTCGCAAACGCCGCTGGGCTGCGATACTAATGCGGTACGCGCTGCTTTTGCTGCTGCAGGGCATTACACCGAATTAATAGTGGATAACGAGGCTTGCAGCATGTATTTTATTAATACAACCAGTGAAGATGCTGCCCAGGCTGAAACCGATGCCGAAACTTTGGGGGCACATTTGGCAGTAATGAAGGACGCCACTGAAGATGCCAACGTAACTGCCGCGATAAATGCAGGCGGATGGCTTAGCGGTGGGGCGGTAATATGGCTGGGCTATCATAGAACAGGTACGGGCGATAGCTATCCTTTTACACCGCTGGACGGAACTCCGCTTGGGTATACCAACTGGAACCCGGGCGAACCCAATGATGAGGGATGGGGAGGCGGTATTAACAGCCCCAGTTGTTATACTTCGTTTACGGGATGCACTTTTTGCTCAAACAGTTATTTATGTAACAATGGTGAGCAATGCGTTGAAATATACGCCAGCGGAACCTGGAATGACCTTGCCTGCAATTCAAACAGTATCTCGCTGGTTAAGGTTAATTTATGCCCTGTAATAAGTGGTATAGACGATACCTTACTTTGCACCGTTGGCGCAACCCTTAATTTAACGCCAACTACCCTGCTTGGTTCAGTGCCGTATACCTATAGCTGGGCTCCTGGCGGCCAAAGTACTGCGTCAGTAACGGTTAACCCTGCTGCAACAACCACCTATTCGGTAACGGCAACCGACCGTTACAGTTGCTATAGCACTACGGCAATAACTGCTACTGTGGTTAATCTTACAACGCCGGTAATTACCGCAAGTGCAAGCTCCGTTTGCACAAACCAGAACACTTATATCAATTACACCAACACTTATCCGGGTACTACAGTTTTTACCTGGACTTATGATGGTGGTGTTAATGCATCGGGAGGTGCGCCTGATAGTATTAGCTGGGCTACATCGGGCGCCAAAAATGTTACACTGCAAGTAGCTGACCAGGGTTGTACCTCCAGTGTTGGTACACTTCCCATAACAGTAAACGCTATTCCTGTTGCAAATGCAGGCCCTGCAGTGCAGGTATGCTCGGGTGCACAGGTTACGCTGGGCTCGGCGGCGGCGGCGGGGGTTACTTATTCATGGTCGCCGGCGCTTGGTTTAAGCAGTGCCGTTGTATCGGACCCGGTTTTGTCGGCTGTTAATCCGGGCACAACAACGCTTAGTTATCCTTTTGTTGTTACGGCAACTTCTAATAACTGCTCATCAACAAGCACGGCTGTGGTTACTTTGTATCCTCCTATAAGCAATACTTTTACGGTAACGCCGGCAACGGTATGTGCAGGGCAAAACGCTGTTATTACTTATACCGGAACCAACAGCGCCGCTGCAACTTATACCTGGGGCTTTGGTGCCGGGGCCGATGTAGTTAGCGGAACTGCGCAGGGGCCCTATACTGTTAACTGGCCTGCTGCCGGCAGTCCTTCTGTTTCATTAAGTGTGAGTGAGAATAACTGCACAGTAACGCCTGTTAGTACTGTTGTTACTGTAAATGCTATACCGGTTGCTGACGCAGGGCCGGCGGTGCAGTTTTGTTCGGGAAGTTCAGCTAACCTGGGCGTCGCGCCTGTGGCGGGTGTTACTTATAGTTGGTCGCCAACGGTTGGGTTAAGCAGTGCTGCTGTTTCAAATCCTGTAATCGGAGGCGTGAACCCAACTTCAGCCAATGTTGTTCAAACTTATACTGTAATTGCATCAGAAAACGGATGCAGCGATACGGCTTCGGCGGTTGTAACTATGTATGAGCCAATTGTTACTACGTTCAGCATATCCCCTGACTCTGCCTGTATTAATCAGAACGTTACCATTACTTATACGGGAACCAATGATGCAAGTGCTATCTATAACTGGGGATTTGGCGGTGGTACAGCAACCGGTACCGGGCAAGGGCCTTACTCCGTTAACTGGGCAACAGCAGGTAGTCCGAATGTAACCCTGAATGTTACTGAAAACGGCTGCACCGGAGTTGCAACTACGGTGCCTGCCAGTATTGGAAACCCACCGGCTGCCAATCCGGGGGCTGCTCAAACGGTTTGCTCAGGAGGTACAATTCAACTTGGTACGGCGGCGGTAGGCACTGTTGCTTATACCTGGTCTCCGGCATCAAATCTCAGCAGTGCTGCTATTGCCCAACCATCGTTTAGTTATTCGAATACAACAACTGCTGCGCAAACTTTTGCGTATGCGCTTTTAGCTGATGATAATGGTTGCACCGCCAGTGCTTCTGTTAACGTTACGGTTTCGCCACCGGCTGTAGTTCCGGTTGTTGCCTCGGGGCCGCTGGAATTTTGCGATGGAGGCAGTGTTACGCTTTCGTTTAGTGGTGCTTACACTACTTACCAATGGACTAATGCCGCTACTACACCTGAGATTACAGTTACTGCTGCCGGAAGCTATGGCGCTGCATTGGTGGATGCCAATGGGTGCGAGTATGTTTCTGACCCGCTGGCTGTTGTTATTGTTGATGCAAACCCAACGGTAAACCTGGTGCAGAAAACAGATGAGCAATGTTATGGTGAAGCTGACGCATCAATAACTGTTGCCGGAGCCGGGGGCCACCAGCCATACGGATATAGCTGGAGCACAAGTCCTGCGCAAACTACTGCTGCTATTTCAAATATTTTACCCGGCCCTTATACTGTAACCGTTACTGACCAGAAGAATTGCACTGTAACCGGGCAATACACCATTGACACTGCGGCCTACTTTGGAATACCCATTGACAGCGGCCACAATGTAAGCTGCTATGGTTTTAGTGATGGAGAAGTATTTACAACTGCAACGGGGGGAACGCCTGCGTATACTTATTTATGGAGCAACGGTGAAGGTACAGCGGCTATACAAAACCTGCCCGCCGGAACTTACAAAGTAACCGTTACTGATTCTCATGGCTGTACTGTTACTGATAGTTCGATAGTAACTCAACCGGATTCGTTTTCGGTTACCATAGGCGACTCGCTGAATATGAATTTTGGCAGCCAGTTAACCTTACCGTTGAACGTGGCGCCTTCCGGATCTTATACTTATGTATGGAACCCGGCTAATTCTTTAACCTGTTCAGATTGCCCTAACCCTTCTTCGCTGGCCAGTGCAACTACTATTTACAGCGTTACGGTTACCAATGCCATAGGATGCAGTAATACCTTAACGTTTACTTTAAATGTAAATGGCGATAAGCATTTATTTATACCCAATGCCTTTACGCCCGGTGGTAATGCCAATATTACATTTAATGTTTATACTATTGGTGCTGCTTATTATCATATTGAGATTTTCGACCGCTGGGGCGAAAAAGTTTACGACGGTAATGACCTCGAAAACGGCTGGGATGGCCAGTTTAAAGGCAAGCCTTCGATGCAGGGTATTTATACTTATGAAATGACTATTGTTTACCAGGACGGGCAGAATTTGAAAAGAGCGGGAACGTTGACGTTGCTGAGGTAATTAATAATCCAGCCAGGGCCCATAAATAAAACGGTAAACTACAAACTGGTTGCGCTCAATTTTATATGCAACAATCCATTTAGGAAAACTTTCAAAATAACTTG
>PMXD01000046.1 GCA_003165895.1 Bacteroidota bacterium
GGGTGTAGTTTCTTTTGTATGCATGGGTTGGTTTAACTGGGTTTAATAATCTGTAATGGAATTGGCGAAAGCGAGCGAGTCGAGAGGTAAAAAATGAAGGATAGCCGGTTTTAAGAGCTCCTTTGATATGCCGTGATTTTGCAGGCCCATTATGCGTATTGCACATTGCGCGTAGCCCGTTGCGTATGCACAGCAAACCATTTGCTTTCGCTGGCTATCGGTTGGAATGGCGCTGCACGTAATCAGAAATATTGCGATAATGAAAAGTGTTTTCATTGGTTACAGTTTTTCAGTTTCCTTTAGGCGGGCTAACCTTACTTTTATTGTTTTCCAGTCAAGGCCCAGTTCAATGCCCGCTTTGATTATCTGCCAGTATTTGTGACCTTCCGGTGAATCATTCCAAACAAAAGCGCCGCATAATGCTTTGGAAAGATATTCTTTGGGAATGGGGATATTTAGATTATGATTTTGTGCATTAAATATTGCCTGGGATTTGAATGGCTCGGGCAGTTCATCTAACCATTTCTTGATTGTCTTTTCCTTTCTCATTTTGCTAAGTGGTTTAGTTAATTGAATAATTTAGTGGCGATTACTATGCATTTTATGCGGGAAACCTCATTTGCAATTTTTTGCGAATATTCCGGGTCAGTTTCCTCAAGGTAGAAGCCGCTGTTCGGGCTGTCATTGATGAATGAAGTTACATGTGTGTGGAAGCCCTTATTACTATCAACCTCAACTCTACCGGTTGCTTTGCCGGAGGGGCAGGTGAATACAATTTCCGATGCAATCATTTTCATTGGCTGTATGGTTTTTGTGATGGGTGAGAAAAAACCGAACAAGGACCGGTTTCGGCAACGGGATGGGAGAGGAAAGCCGCAGGCTTGGAGCGGACAGCCCGAACGGAGGCATGCGTCTCGCAGCCGGAGTATGCCCTACGCTGATTTTGACCGTGGATTTGGCGCATTTGTTTTGGTTTTTGATAAAAAATTGGTCGGACAGATATTCTGATTTTCTGATTCTCTGAATCACTGAATTTAGAAGCTGAAATAGCTGATAAACTGAGGTTAAGTAAGTAACTGCCGTCTATGTAAATTCACTTTTTGTCTTTATGCTTTTGGGCGCCCGGCGGGGCACGGCCCTACGCTGCTTTTTTCGCTTCATCTTTCAGTTTGTTTTTGGTTTCCCATGATTTTAATACCCAAGCGGTGCGGATACGGTCTGGCTCCTTTGCAGGATGTAGCAATGCAAGCTGCTGGCCTTGCTCAAACCGCTGCTGTAAGCCTTTCAGGGGCAGTACCTTGATGAGGTCGGGCTGTGTAAGCTGCAACACCTGTGCTTCCGGGTTAAACTGCACAAAACCGGCGCGGGTGTAATACCTGGCCGCACGTGTGGTGGGGCCGGGGCTTTCGTTTGGCAGGTCTTCGACCCGCTTGGTGATGGCAATGAGCCCGCGCTGCTGCTGTTTGCGTTTGTGCTTTGCATANNTGCTTTGCATAACCCCCCCGGCTGCTGTAACCTTTCAGTTTGCTCCAACTGCGGTAATTGAGGGCTATATCGGCGTTTAAAAGCTTATCGGTTTTGTTGGTGTAGTGTAAATTAAGTGCGTAACGCTGGTCGGCATCGTATAGCGTGCCCTGGAACTTGAAACATTGTAACTGATGGTTTGCCACACGAGACACTGCATGAGCGTCACTGGCCACCGTTTCGATGATTTCTTTTAGTTCGGGGTTACGGTCTACTTTATGATGATATGCGTATTCGCACTGTGATAATTTTTCGGCATCCTGTTTAGAGTCGATGATGTATTCCAGGTGAACACCCGGCACGGTTTCGATGTGGTAAAAGTGGGTGTGCTGAATGTTGTAGTGTGTGCGCAGGTCGTCCCAGCTGATATGGTCGGCTGAAAACAAACTGTCGCGCACTTTGAGCCAACCTATTTCAACCAGTTCATCAATGCGCCGGCCAATTGTTTTGGTGCTGCGGTTGGAGGCGGTAGCTATTTCCTGCTTCCCTTCAGCAGTGAGTGGCATAGGTGCATCAACCCACAGCGCTTTGATAATGCAAAGCGTTTCGAGCATCTTAAACAGCTTGCCTTGCTCCAGGCCTGCCAGGGCGAGGGGAAGTTGTTTAAGGAGACGGATTTTTAGGGGTTGGTGCATGGGAGTGCTACGGAATAATATTCATTATGACAGTTCCTACATACTCGTTCACGTCCTTATTGAAATTGATGTAGATTGATTCGACACGGAGAAGCTTATTCGTATTGCGCATGTCAGCGGCAAACTCTTTAATTGAGTCGTAGCACAGTTCGTGTGACTGACTTTGAAATGAGGCAGTTACTGTTGTCATTGGTTTTGGGTTTATTGGATAAAAAAATAAGTACCGGCAGATGCAGGGTAATGCAACTGCCGGTAGTGGGATTACTTCTTTTTAGCGGCCGGTTTCTTTTTAGCGGCGGCTGCATTGAAAGGAACTTCTGTTTTTCGGGCAGCGTACATCTGCGCACGTTCTTCGCGCTCTGTATCAATGATTTTGTGGAGTAGGGGAACAGCTTGCCCGACTACGGCATGTAACACGTTACTGAGCTCTTCAGCTTTGACTTTGTCGCTTTCGAGCAAAGTATCCGGCATGTCTAGTTCTACNNGTTTTATGTGAATGAAATTGGTTAAGCTGTCTTTTTTTGCTGTGATAAAAAATAATGGTAATCGGCTTTCAGGTAGTCAATGTTAAAGCCGGTGTAAAGGGCGTAGAGTTGCAGGGTTACATCTCCTATTTGTGCGGCTTCGTTCATACGCAGGTTCATGTGGTAGTCAATAGTATCTACCGGTATGCCGGGCATTTGGGTTTTTGCTTTTCTTACCGCCTGCTCACTGCCAAAGGCCTGGATGAATGCAATTTTGATACGGTATTTTAACTGGTCCGGGCTTGGTATAATGGCGGTGAAAAGAAACAGCGGTGTTGCAGGCTTTCTGGCCGGGGTAGATGCTTTGGGCTTTTTGAGTTGTGCAAAAGCTGCTTTGTCCAGGGCTTTTTGTGCCGTGCTATATGCCCGCTGCAAATAAGGGCTGTTAGGAAATCCTTTCAGCTTTCCGGCTGCTTCATCCCTGGCTGCGCGAAGGGTGTTAATATGGTTAGGTTCGCTCATACTTCTGAATATTCTAAATCGTACTGCTTAATTTGATTCATTACATAATCACTGGCCCGGCAGCTTTCAATCCGGCGTGTGCCATCCGGATTAACCAACCTTATTTTTAAGAGCCATCCGGTTTTTTCAATGGCCTGTATTTCGGCAATTGGCACCGTTCGCAGTGGGTCAAGGTGTGCCAGAAATAAAAGTGTTGCGGTTGCTTTCATGGCTTCGCTTTTGGGTTAATTGAAAATGAGTTGCCCGTGCTGATAAGTAGCAGCAAAGCACTGAGCGGCAACACAGACTCAGCGCGGCGGGTTATTTCGTCATACAGGGCCTGCATCAGCAATTCGCAGTTTTGTAGTTTGCGTTGTGCAACTAAATTACCAGCGGGGTTGCGGTGGCTCCAAAACCGGCGCCTTACCTCAGCCATACGCCAGCGGTCAAACAGGTACTCGGTAGTAAGGCCTGCGCCAAACGTGTTTGGTAATTCTATGTATACTCTCATGGTAAGAATTTACTTTTCCAAATTTCACGGCACCCGGAGGCACCAACCAACCGGGGCCGTGAACTTTCACAATTGCACAAACCTCACTATATATATCAGGGCTGATACTGTTGCCGCTATAGCGCAAACAATTGCCAGTATCCAATGAATGCCAAACGCATAATAAAAATCTTCGTCGCTTAATTCAGGATGGTGCAGTCGTTTCCATACCATCGGGCCTATGCTGTGCGCCCGGTAGAGGTGTGAGCCAAAAACAAGGAGGCCCATAAACGATACTCCAAAAATCATAATCAATATTTGTGTGTTCATGCGGTGTGTTTGTGTATGGCNNGGACCAGGCACGTAGAGCCGTACTCATCTGAGTTAGAAAAATCGCGGTGGCCATTGGGCTTTATCGCATCAATAATTTCAACCAGCACGTTGGCTTTATTTACCGAAAGCACATTGGCGGGTATGGTGCAATTCGGTTTCTTATTATCTGCTAAATCAACATCGCTGTATGTTGGGTCGCAAAGGATTTTGTCTCCGGGTTCCAGGTTAATTGGGCTGAGTTTCATGGGCTTATTTTGTTTTTTTGATGGAATCCAAATCAAGCTTCCACACATAGCACAACCGTTTTGCTTCATCGTAACTATCTACCTTACTTGCCTTCCTGATATCGCTTGTTCTGGCTTTGCCCTTCACCCAATAGTATTCCTTGTAAAAGAGCCCTCCATGTTGCAGGATGATTGCATATTTCTCTTTGGTTTTTTGCTTTGCCATTGTTGCTTTTTAAATAAATCAGGGGCGGCAGTTCCCGCCCCTGTGC
>PMXD01000111.1 GCA_003165895.1 Bacteroidota bacterium
CAACTTGTTTGTTAATAATGCGTGGTGTAACTTTCGGGGTTTATTAAAACACAAAAGGAATAGCGCTAACTATTCCTTTTGCAATATTTTTTTGTTATGGTCAAATCCTCACCCGACTATGGCAAAGATATTCTATTGCCATAACTTTTCAAACTTTTTTATGACTATAGAAATTCTGAAAAAGGCAATGATGAAAAAAAATCCGGGAAAAGGAATGAAACTTGTTTTCTCTGAAAAGACCATTCCTGTCGATGAATTTAAAAAAGACTTCGCTAAAGGTAAAAACAAATGGTCGATACAGTTCGCCACTGTCCCTTTAACCTCTACCCCATCTGATTTATAAAGTACTTGGCTTCATTCAACGTAGGTCTATTAATCGTGGGTTTAAATCCAAAATTAGTATCCAAATAAGCAATGACCTCTGTGATTCCTTCGTTCATTAACTGAACAAGCAATTCAGCGGCTTCATTATCCCTTATATTTTCACCGTCCTTTCTTTCAATTCGCCAGCCTAAGAAATATTCAACAACAACTCCTCCATTTTGCTTTACAATAACATCGTAGCTAAGCAGGATGCTATTGTTTTCCCTTTCGCTGCCCTCTGGCCTTGAACTCCATTCTGGTATGACCCCTTTAACAAAATTCCCCTTTTTAAATTCAGGGCCAGACTTTGTAATAATGTAATTAGACTGCATAGACCAAATTGTCCCGCCAATCTATATACTTGTTTTGAAACAACCAAAGTTTTATACATTTGGGGTGTAAAATATTGCGTTGACTTTCTTGTCGTCTGAAAACTGGTAATTTTCTCACTATCGTACAAGGATTGGCCAACGCCTGCGGTTCACGTGGGCGTAGCTTATTCGTACGATAGGGTATACCAGTACCTCAGACGGCGGGTACAGTTATTAGCCCACGCTCCACTTATAACCGTCTGCCCAGGGCTTTAGCCGACACCAAAAACAAACCTTTATGAAGAAGATTCTACTGCTTTTAGCTATGGCATTTATTTGTATTCATTCGTCTTTCGCACAATGTATCATGTTTCAAGATTCATCTTTCGAAGGGCCGCAAGTTGTTGGTGCGCCACCCGACTGGGACACATGCTCAACGGTATACACAATTACTAACGAATATTCCTTTCCTGCTTATGCGGGTAATAGCTATTTAGGGCTTGGGTATAGCGACTATGGCGGGGATTCAATTAGTGGGGCCGTAAGTCAGAAATTGAACGTACCGTTGGCCGGGAATGGCGCTGCATATACTGGAACTGTTGCCCTATGCAGTTTAGGCAATCAAACCGTCGCCTCAAGTGGGGTAGTATGCCAAATTTGTGGCGGGTTTGGTTCATGTTCGCCAATGGAGGCGTTGTGGACAAGCGCGGTCATTCAAGACTCTATTTCTATAGCTACTTCACTGCCAGTCCCTAACTGGAAATTATATACATTTATCTGCAATCCACTCAGTGCCTATACGTACATTATTATAAGAGTTACTGCCTATAATTATTCACAACAAACAGGACATGGTGGCCTTATAGGCGTAGATGCTATAACTATGTGTGCTGTTACAACTGGGATTCAAACAATAAATAGCGCCTCAGTATCATTGTATCCAAACCCGGCAACAAACATCGTAACGGTTAATACGGGTAGCAATATACCTTATGCGCTTACTGTTTTTGACTTGACCGGGCGCGAAATAACCGCAAAAGAAATGGCGGGTACCGGTACGATAGATGTTAGCCAATTATCAAAAGGCTGCTATCTGGCAAAGATTGTGCAGGGCGATAAATCTTACTGCCAAAAACTGATTGTTCAATAGCTGTCGGCCTCATAACAGAAAAGCCAGCGACATAAAATCGCTGGCTTTTCTTATTTTTGGATTCGGGCTAATTATTCAGCCCATCACGTATGTTAGTGCCATTAATAATATACGCATCCTGCCGGAGAGTGAGCAAAAGTTTATTGTCCGCAGCCTTAACTCAAAGAAAAAATTGAGCGCAAAGGAAAAAAAGAAACTGCAAATACTTAAAGGCATAGCCGAAGGTTTGCGTGAAATTAAAGAGGCCAAACGCGGCGGAAAGGAATTACCGGACTTACAGGATTTAATAGATGAACTCAAAAACGAAGGTTAGATATACCAAACATTTTTCAGGTGAGGTTAAGCGACTGAGTAAGAAATATCCTTCGTTGTTAAGCGATTTGGAACTCTAAAGCGCATTCCCAATAAAAACAAAACCCGCACTTCATAGCAGAAACGCGGGTTTATGCGTGGTTTGGGAGGGAATTGAACCCCCGACACATAGATTTTCAGTCTATTGCTCTACCAACTGAGCTACCAAACCATCCGACAACAACTTTTCAGCTATTGGGACGGCAAAAGTAAATATTTCTGCAACTTTGCAAAACCTAAAGTGCATCTATACACAATTTTATTTCAGAGGCCTTCCCTCCTGCCTGCTTACTTCTTTTTCTTTTGTCCACGGGTTTTTGGCTTGCCGTATTTTAGTTTAAGCTTTTCACCTCTCGAAACCGGGGCATTTACCTTCTTATTCTTCTCGCTCTTTTCATGAAAAGCACCCGTAGGCTTCTCTTTCCTCTCAAATTTGTCCTGAATGTTCATTACCAGGTTTTTGGGCATTTCATCCTGTGTAAGCTTATCAACTATTTCAAGTTCAGGGGGAGTGGCCTGCAAAGGTATCTTCGTATTCATTAAAGTTTCAATAGCCACTTTAAACGGCTCTTCTTTGGGGGTAATAAAAGTAATGGAAATACCTTCCTTATCAGCCCTGCCTGTGCGGCCTATACGATGGATATAATTTTCAGCCTCATCAGGGGTGTCGAAGTTAATAACGTGCGAAACCTCTGCAATATCAAGGCCACGGGCTATAATATCGGTGGCTATCAGCACCCGGTATTCGCCACTCTGAAACTTCTTCACCGTATCAAACCTGTTATTCTGGCTTTTGTTTGAATGGATAACCCCAACCTGGCCTTTAAACTTCTCTCCTATTTGCTCATACAACTGGTCTGCAAGCTTTTTTGTAGCTGCAAATACCAATACCTTTTTAAACTCCACCTGGTCGGCCAGCAGCAGTTCAAGCATATTAACCTTGGTATAAAAGTTAGGCAACTCGTACCCGGTTTGCTTTATGTTATCAAGCGGGGTACCGGCAGGGGCTGCTTCAATTTTAACCGGCCCATTAAAATAGTGCGCTATCAGGGCCTCAACATCATCGGTTATAGTAGCCGAAAACATCAGGTTTTGCTTCCGCTCAGGCAACAGGTTTAAAATGGTTGTTAGCTGATGTTTAAAGCCAAGCCCCAGCATCTCATCTACCTCATCAATTACCAGCCGCTTAACGGTCTTTAGGTTTACGGTGCCGTTTAATACCAGGTCAACCAATCGCCCAGGCGTAGCTACCAGTATATCTACTCCTCCGGAAAGCAAAGCCATCTGGGGTTTCATGTTAACCCCACCGTACACCGCCTCTACCTTTACGCTCATGTAAGTGCTCAGCTTTTTGGCAACGTCTGCAACCTGCACAGCCAGTTCGCGCGTTGGCACCAATATCAACACCTTTAAAACTTTGTTTTTCGAAAACTCCCATTGGCGCAGGCATGGCAGCAGGTAAGCCATTGTTTTACCGGTACCGGTTTGCGCAATACCCACAACATCTCTGCCCGACATAATTACCGGGAAACCCTTTTGCTGTATTGTTGTAGGATTTACATATCCTAATTCCTCCAAAGCATTAAGCAAAGGCCGGTTCAAATTTAACTCGTCAAATTTCATTTTATAACAACTGATTTACGGCGAAGGTAACTTTTACACCCGTTAGTTCAATAAATGATATGCTTCAGGGTTTCCGGGTGCATACCAAATTGTCGCGCAGGTAAAATATTTCTTTGATTGCACACGACTCAACCCCTTCCGTCCCCGA
>PMXD01000079.1 GCA_003165895.1 Bacteroidota bacterium
GTTTCCCCTTTAGGGACGGAAGGAGCGGCTGTTAAGCTGTCGCCGAAGGTCGTATAGATGCCGCTAATGCGGCAATTTATCCTTCAATATGCCATAAGCATAGGTGCCCAGTATAGCACTTGCCAAAGCCACAATAAATACAAAAAAGCCGCTACCTATTAAGCCATACATAGGCCCCGGGCAGGCACCTGTAAGCGCCCAGCCAAAACCGAACATTAAGCCCCCTATAATATTTCCTTTATGGAAAGGGCGCTCGCTAAACACCACCTCCTCACCCTGCAGGGTTTTTATTTTAAACTTTTTGATGATAAGCGTTGAAATAGTAGCTACCACCACCGCAGTACCTATAACCCCGTACATATGAAACGAGGACAGCCTGAACATTTCCTGTATCCTGAACCACGAAACCACTTCAGATTTTACGAAAACGATACCAAAGAAAACTCCTACTAAAACGTATTTAAAGTTGGCAGTAGCTGTTTCTATNNCTCTTTTTATAATTTGAAAATAAGCGGCAATATCAGCCAGGTAACAAAAACCCCCCCTGCCATAAAGCAAATGGTTGCAACTACACTTGATATCTGAAAATTGGATATACCGGTAATAGAGTGACCGCTGGTGCAGCCACCGGCATAGCGGGTGCCAAAGCCTACTAAAAAACCGCCTGCTACAATCAGGATAAAGCCCTTAACAGTAAGCAGCCCGCTAAAGCTGAAAATATCAGTAGGTTCTAATTGCGAAAATTGGGTAACACCTAAATTGGCAAGTTGGTCGTGCGTACTGATGGCAATTTTCATAGGCTCAGGGTTGGCCAATAATGTGGCGGCCACTACCCCGCCCAAAAAGATGCCGAAAACAAAAAACAGGTTCCATGATTCCTTCTTCCAGTCATAATCGAAAAACGGGGCTTTTGATGGCAGGCAAGCTGCGCATATATGCTTGAAAGAGGAAGAAATACCAAAAGGTTTATTGCCAATCAGATACAGGATAGGCACCGTTAGGCCAATCAGCACACCTGCTATCGACCAATGCCAGGGTTGTCGTAAAAAATCCATTTGTCTATCAATTTAGTAGAGAATAGTAATGTAAAGAAACAAAAAAGTTGGAAGTTTTGTTGCAAAACACTTTGGGCTTTTATTCCTTAATAAACTTTGCCCCGTTTACAAAATACATGCCGGGGCTTAACCGCGATACATCCACTATCTCTTTGTTGTTTGTGGTGGCCATCCTGATCACTGTTTGCCCAAGCAGGTCATAAACTGTAAGTTGCGTTCCCGGTATTAAGTTTTCTACAATTAACCGGCCATTGGTTGGGTTAGGATAAAGCCTCAATTTATGCCCACTGGCAATTTCCCTTATCCCGTTAGTACCGGAGTTGTACTGCACAATATTTTCCGCATCATAAGCCCCACTCAGCTGCATTTCAAATATGCCAGCCAGGTAAAGGCTTCCATTCCACTCGCACATGGCGTAATAAGCTGCTGGCAAAGTTGTTTGAGGGGCA
Organism: Bacteroidota bacterium; assembly: GCA_003165895.1. GTDB lineage: Bacteria > Bacteroidota > Bacteroidia > Chitinophagales > LD1 > Bog-950. The sequence goes on from PMXD01000079.1 coordinate 1,505, forward strand.
TGCGGGTTAACCCAGGTGGTTCCGTTATATACTGAAAGATTGGTATCAACTGCGCCATTTACAGCTCCAAAATATCCGCCAGCAAAAAGACTTCCGCTATACGAGGCCAAAGAAAAAGTGCCTAAAGATCCAGCCCAGGCCGAGTCTCTGCAATAACCAACACCCTGCCAGCCCGAGCCCGTCCGTTCAGCAATTTGATAAACCAGGCTGTCTGTTGCACCGGTGCCATAAAACAATCCACCCACATACAAATTTCCATCGTATGAAGTAAACGCACCAACCTCGCTGGCTTTGTTTATTAAACTATCCTGTAATATCTTCCATACAGTATCATTCCAGCTGGCTATAGACACTCCTGGCGAGTCAGGAGCACTGGCAAACCCATTTCCACCGCAATACAGCGCGCCATTCCATACATACATGCAGTTTACCATGCCTGTGGGAGTCCATAAAGATGTAGTATCTAAGCTGGCCCAGTTGGTTCCGTCCCAGGCTGCAATATTTTGCACAGGCGCCGTGTCGGCCAGGTTAAAATTACCGGCAACGATTAACCTGTTGTTATACGCCGCCATAGCCGTTACCTCACCGTACTGCGAGGTAACACCCCCGTTTACATCGCTCCAGCTGCTGCCGTTCCATTTGGCAATATTATTAACCGAAGCCCCGCCTGCCTGCGTGAACTCTCCACCTGCATATAATTCGTTATTATAAACCGCTAATGAAAAAACTTCGGAATTAGTACCGGTAATACCTGTGCCCAGCGGCAGCCACGTGGTGCCGTTCCACTCAGCAATATTGGCAACTGTAACACTTCCGGCCATTGTAAATTCTCCACCTACATATAAGTTGCCGTTATACACAACCATACTGGATACCAGGCCTTGTATGCCACTGCCCAATGCTGTCCATGTCTGAGCCTTTGCACTGGTTATGATGCAAGCCCATAAAATCAATAGTAGTGTATAGCTTCTTTTCATCCGGTAGGTTTATTTACCCCAAATATAAGATACAAATTAAAAAAGAAGGGCAGGCGTTATTTCCAATTCCGAATCTTGGATTTTATTTTCACCTTCGCGCTGCATGGAAAAGAAAAAAGTACTGTTTATTGACCGCGACGGCACCCTGATACTTGAAACAGATGATTTCAAGATTGAGAAATTTGAAAAGCTCATTTTCTTCCCCAACGTATTCCAGTACCTGGGCCGCATTGCCCGCGAGCTGAACTACGAACTGGTGATGGTTACCAACCAGGATGGCCTGGGAACCCCGGTATTCCCCGAAAAAGATTTTTGGGAGGTACAGCAGTTTATTGTACAGTGTTTCGACAACGAAGAAATACATTTTGAAAAGGTATTTATTGACAAGTCGTTTCCGGAAGAGAACCTGCCAACCCGCAAACCCGGCACCGGTATGTTAACCGAATATTTTTCGGATAAATATGACCTGCCCAACTCGTTTGTAATCGGCGACCGGATAACCGATGTTAAGCTGGGCAAAAACCTGGGCTGCAAATGCGTTTGGATGAACGATGGCCGTAATCTTGGTTCAACAGATATAACTGAAGACAGGCACCAGCTAAAGGATTATATTGCTATTGAAACCCGCGACTGGAAGAAGATTTATGAGTATTTGAAAGGGCTTTAAAATCTGGTTGTGTTTGGGGGTCAGTGTAACATTTCAAACGGGATAACCTGTGAGCAACCGTAATTTTTTTATCCTTCTTTTTCTGGCAGTTGTTGTCTACGCATTCAACCTGAACATTGATGTAATGGAAGTAGATGCCGCGCAATATGCGGCTATCAGTTGGGAGATGTTTGTTACCCACAGTTTTTTAAAAGTTCACTGCCTCACCGGTAATTACCTCGATAAACCACCACTTCTCTTCTGGTTAACCACTTTAAGTTTCTCGGTTTTCGGCGCCCACAATTTTTCATATAAGCTTCCCTCTCTTTTGTTCGCGCTGCTGGCTGTTTTTTCAACTTACCAACTGGCAAAACTGTATTACAACGAAAAAACAGCGCGCATGGCCGCCGTTATGCTGGCAACTACGCAGGCTCTGTTTATGATTACCAATGATGTAAGGACCGATACCCTATTAATGGGCGCCGTAATTTTTGCCATCTGGCAGCTGGCCGGGTTTTCTGAAGCTGGTAAAACGCTCAATCTGCTGGCTGGAAGCTTTGGCGTTGCGCTGGCGCTGCTGGCCAAAGGCCCCATTGGATTAATAGCCACCGGTGCAGCTTTGTTACCGCAACTGATATTAAAAGGAACATGGCGCAAACTTTTGGACTTCCGTCTTTTAACAGGCGCTCTTGTAATTGCTATTATGCTTACACCCATGTGCATTGGACTATATCAGCAGTTCGGATGGCATGGATTGAAGTTCTATTTCTGGACCCAAAGCTTTGGCCGCATTACCGGTGCCAGCGAATGGAACAACCACCCCGATACTTTCTTTCTGCTGCATACCACAGCATGGGCATTTCTGCCCTGGTCGTTATTTTTGTTGATTGGCTGGGTGAGTTCGCTGGCAGAATTGATAAAGAGCCGTTTAAAAATATCAACGGGTGCTGAGATAATTTCGGTAAGCGGTTTTACACTGGTGCTTATTATGCTTATGCTCTCAAAATATCAGTTGCCTCATTATGCTTTTATTGTTTATCCCCTCGGGGCAATTATGGCTGTAAAGGGCTTTTTGCAAATGGCCCGGTGGCCCAAAGCAAGGCCCTGGCTTACTGCATTACAATTACTTTTTTTGATAGCGCTGCCGTTGGGTTCTATTCTTCTGCAATATGCGCTAAAGGGTACTGATGCAATTTCAATTCTGTGCATAGTGGTTTTGTACCTATTAGCCATGTGGTTTGCTATTGAGGCGGAGGGGGGAACAAAAACTTTCTACACCGTTACCCGCTATGTTTCGTACCGTTTCAGCAGATTGTATAACGGCCTGGTTGGAAACAAGCATCAGGCACAAATTACAGCAGCATTTGCACTGGATGTGGTTTACCAAAAACTCTTTTTTGCCTCAGCCCTTATGTTTATTGTATTCAATTTTTTGTTGAGCGCGTTTTATTTCCCGGCCATATTAAAATATCAGCCCGAATGTGATTTTGGCCGGTATATAAAAACACATACCCGCAACAACAACTTTGTATGCTATTTTAATGTTTACGATTTCTCCTTAATGTATTACAGCCGTCAGCTAAGCACTACTACTTTGTGGAAGAAAGAAGATTTTAAAAAATTATTGGATGATAAAAAAGAGCTGTTGGTATATGGTTCTACCTACGCCATTAGTATGCTGAAGGAAGATCATATACCCTATTCAGTAATCAGCGAAAGAGAGAGGTATCATGTAGCCAATCTAAGCCTCCCCTTTTTAAATCCCGCAACACGGAGTTCAGTTTGCGAGAAGGTTTATTTGCTGGATGTTAAAGAGCCGTAATTAGTCTTCCTTTAATTCTAATTCATCTGCCGTTTCCAAATACTCATTCCGGTATATCCGCAGCAAAAGGATGAAATACGAAATAAGCAGCGGCCCGAAAATGATACCTACAAAGCCAAACAAATCAAGGCCCATAATAACACCGAACAAAGTAATCAGCGGGTGAACATCGCCCAGCTTCCTTTGCACCAAAACCCTGAAACCATTATCAATAGCACTGATAATAATGATGCAATAAATAAACAGGCCAATACCCTGGGCATGAGCACCCGAAAAGTATAGCAATACCGAAACTGAAATCCAGGCGGCGCCTACGCCAAATACGGGTATAAAACTCATCAATCCGGTAAGGGCCGCCCAGAAAAAAGGGTCTTTGGCGCCAAATATTAAATACCCTATTAATGCCGCAAGCGCCTGCACCACAGCAAGCGCCGGAATACCGATAGCATTAGAAATAGTTTGCTTTTTTAGCTCGTGAACCAGCAATAAATTATTTTCTTCCTTAAACGGCAGGTACCTGCGTACCTGTTCTTCTATATCATGCGTATTGGTTATCATAAAATACAGGAAAAGATAAATAAGCAATATGTCCACAACAACAGTGGCAGTAGCCGAAATAATTTTAGGGACCACGTTAGCAGCAATCGAAGTTAAGCGCCTAACAGTATCTGCGCTAAGCAAATCAACACCCAGGTAATCTTTGGCATGGTCGCTGTATTGCTGGGCAATGGTTAAAATATCGTGATAGTGTACTACAATAAAGTTCACCTTGCCGGTTAGCATAAACGTTAGCAACACCACCGGTAGCACCAGGAGGAGGAACGAAAAAAACATCAGCAGCAAAGCCGCAATGGGCTTGGGCCACTTGCCGGTGGGTTTTTCCGTAAGGTAGAAAAATGGCCGGCGTATCAGAATGTAAATAATGATAGCCCCCAGCAGCGGGCTTAAAAACGCGCGCAGATACCAATACAAAATACCCCCCAGCACAAAAATGGCGAGTATAAATATGGTTTGCTTCAGCTTGTCTTTATCGTGGAACATATAGGCACTTCAATATAATAAAGATGTCATTGCGAAGGTAATTCCAGTAAAAAATATAAAAGTATTACCTGTGGCAATCTTCCGTTGTGTCTTTCATGGGGTTAGGCACCCTGTAAAGACACAGCGGAAGATTGCTACAGCCTTTTCTCTAATTGATTTTTTTATGGAAAAGGCTTCGCAATGACAATTTACTTTAATTTTTAATAACCCCAAGTTCTTTACCCACTTTAGTAAACGCCGCAATAGCTTTATCCAAATGATGCGTATCGTGCCCTGCACTAACCTGCACCCGTATCCTGGCTTTGCCTTTAGGCACCACCGGAAAAAAGAAACCGATTACATAAATGCCTTCTTCCAGCAACCTGTCGGCAAAATTTTTGGCCAGCACTGCATCATACAACATTACCGGCACAATAGGGTGCTCACCGGGTTTAATATCAAAACCTGCTTCAGTCATTTTATTGCGGAAATATTGGGTGTTTCGTTCAAGCTTATCGCGCAAATCTGTCGTTTCGCTCAGCATATCAAAAACTGCAATAGAGGCCCCCACAATAGCCGGCATTAAAGTATTGCTGAACAAATATGGCCTGGAGCACTGGCGCAGCAGTTCAATAATTTCTTTTTTTCCGCTTGTAAACCCGCCGCTGGCACCCCCTAAAGCTTTGCCCAGCGTGCCGGTTATAATATCTATTTTACCCATTACGCCGCGGTACTCATGTGTGCCCCTGCCGGTCTTTCCTAAAAAACCTGTGGCGTGGCATTCATCCACCATTATCATAGCATTGTATTTTTCGGCCAGGGCAACAATAACATCCAGTTGCGCAATAGTGCCATCCATAGAGAAGGCGCCATCTGTTACAATAATGCGCGACCGGTTCTTTTGCGTGGCTTTCAGTTGTTCTTCCAAATCGGCCATATCGTTGTGCTTGTACCGCAATCGTTCGGCTTTGCACAAACGCACACCATCAATAATAGAAGCATGGTTTAGTTCATCGCTTATAATGGCATCTTCTTCGTTAAACAAAGGCTCAAAAACCCCTCCGTTGGCATCAAAGGCTGCAGCATATAGGATGGTATCTTCTGTGCCTAAAAACTCAGCTATTTTATGTTCCAGCTCCTTATGTATATCCTGCGTGCCGCAAATAAAGCGCACGCTGCTCATACCATATCCGTGTGACCCGATAGCTTTTTTAGCAGCCTCAATTACCTTTGGGTGCGACGACAAGCCCAGGTAGTTATTGGCGCAAAAATTAATCACCTCTTTGCCTGTGGTGGTTTTTATATCGGCCCCTTGCGGTGTAGTTATTATCCGTTCGGTTTTGTAAAGCCCGTTGTCTTTGATTTCCTGTAAGTCCTTTTCGAGGCGCTCTTTGATGCTATACATGGGGTTGAATTTTGTCCAAATATAAAATACAATCTCCGTTTATCGTTCTCCCTCTCTATCGATTGCTTGCGAAGCATTGCTTTCGATGGAGAGGGGGATGCCGACAGGCAGGGGGTGAGGCCGGCTGTTCAGGATGAGGATGAATTTTCTTATTTTTGCGCCGCTATTATGAAACCGTATCAAACACTTCTTTTTTACAAATACGCACACATTGCCCATGCGGCAGAGTTTGCACAGCAACACCTGGCCTTTTGCGAAAGACTGGGTATTGTAGGCCGTATCATTGTTTCGGAAGAGGGCCTCAACGGCACCATTTCCGGCACCGTGGTGCAGTGCAAAAAATACATGGACCTGGTAAGGAGCAATCCTTTATTTGATGGCATTGATTTTAAGATAGACGAAGTAGATACACCATCATTTGAGCGCCTGTATGTGCGTTTAAAGCCCGAAATAGTCCATTCAAGCCTGAAAGGCATTGAACTGGTTGATCCTAATGAAACCACCGGCACACATCTTAAACCGCATGAGGTTTTGGAAATGCTGGAAGACGAAAACGTGGTGTTTTTAGATGTGCGCTCTAATTATGAATCAAGCGTGGGCCGTTTTAAAAACGCCATTGCGCTCGACATAGATAACTTCCGCGATTTCCCTGAAAAGCTAAAGGAGATTGAAAGCCTGAAAGACAAAAAAGTAGTAACCTACTGCACCGGTGGCATTAAATGCGAAAAAGCCAGTGGCTACCTGGTAAAAAACGGTTTTAAAAATGTTTACCAGGTTGAAGGGGGTATAGTAAAGTATGCCAAAGAAACAGGGGGTAAGGATTTTGAAGGCAAGCTGTACGTGTTTGATAACCGCGTAGTAGTTGACGTAAACAGCGTAAACCCCACCATTATCTCTACCTGTAAAATATGCGGCACCCCAAGCGCCCACATGGTTAACTGCGCCAACTCTGTTTGCAACGAGCACTTTGTCCTATGCGAAAGCTGCGGCTGGAAAATGGAAGGCTGCTGTAGCGAGGCCTGTATGCATGAACCCACTAAACGGGTTTATGATGGTACGGGGTATTATCAGAGGGAGACGAGTTTGGCGTGAGGCAGATACCGGAAGATAGAAGCAAGCAGTAGGTTTATTCTATGGAAAATTTCTGTAAACAACAGAGCGGNNGGTGTGTTGCTTTAAGTATCATTTGACAACCCGCTTTTTAGCTTTAGCAAGAGAGGCCCTTATTTCTGAAGCCGTAACAAGTTCTTCTTTCAACGGCTTGCTCATGATTTTCATCAAAGCAAGTTCTTCGTTTTTTTCGTACTCTTTGATGGAGAAAATTTTTGTAGCAGATTGTTTTTCGATTAGCAAACGCTTCAATTGCTTACCCTTCTCCGATTTCTCATTGATATCTATTACGTAAAGAGCCATGCTATTTATATTTTATGCTAAGATAAGAATTGATGAGATGTAAAAGAAGTTTCCGGGTAAATGGCTCTGAATGCGGCACAACTTACTTCACAATTTTCTGCTTATCCTTCAAGTTGTCTATGGTTTCCTTGGTTTGCCCCAAAATAAATTTCAGCATTTCGCCTTGATGCAAATCTTTTACTTGCTGGTATAGCTTCTCTTTCCATTCCCAAACTTCTAATTGGGCTTTTGATACTTTAGTTTCCATAATCAATCAGTTCAAGCGGTGTAATAATTCTTAGCGGATGAAAATAATTCTCCTGCATATTTACTGCCAGTATTTTCTTCTCCCTATTCACATTTGCAAGGTGCTTGTAATTCCAACTAACAAGATAGTCAAAATTAGCCATAGTAGAAATTGCAATATGCAAGGCATCGGCAACCTTTGAAGCAGGAATAATGCCTCTATCGATATATAGATTTGCCAATCGTTCAGTTTCTTCTATGTTGTTGATTTCCGTAAAAGCCAAATGATACTTGCTAATGCAGCCCAATAACTTTTCTCGTTTATCATTATCTATGGTATTGTTTATTTCCTGCACTACTACTGCCGAAATAAATGATTCATAAATTCCGGTAGTTATAAAATTAGCAAAGAAGTCTTTCGTTATCTCCATTCTCTCTGGGGCATCGTCAGCAAATAGAAAATTGATAACGGAGGTGTCTAAATATATTTTTGCCTTTGCCATTTGACAATATGCTTAAATTTTTTCAGATAATACTTGAATAGATAATAATATCAACTATGATAGCCTTGCGCATTCAGAATATCATTTTCCAAGTCTGCAGAAGAAGAGTTGAATATTGAAACCGCATAATTTCCCAATAACTCCATGAAAGTACGCTTTGAATAACCAGCTAACTCTGCGGCTTGTCCAAGGCTAAGTGTCCCTCGCTCATAAAGTTTGGCTGCAAAAAAAGTTTTAGCCTCCTTTTCGTCCAAATCAACGCTTTCCGGTAAGTTGAAGGTTAAGGTCTTCATTTACCAAATTTAAGGAAATTTGAATGTCTTCAAAGTAAATAAGCATTTGTGCCAGGGCAATCGGGTCTAACTTTTTCCGGGCACGTGGAGTGGTCGTGGAAACCGTTGAAACGGTTTTATCCGGTTTTTACCTTTACATAGCCCACGATTTAAA
>PMXD01000280.1 GCA_003165895.1 Bacteroidota bacterium
TATAGGCCGCAGTAGTTACACCACCGCCCCAGTTAAAGGTAGCGCCACCGGTGGTGGAAGATGCGGTTAACGTTTCGCTGGTAGTAGTGCAATTTAATACCACGGGTGCTGAAACGCTTGCGTTAGGTGCGGTTATATTCTGAGTAACGGTTGCCGAAGCAGTGCTGGTACAACCGTTTGCTGGGTTTGTAACAGTTACAGTGTAAGTTGCCGGGTTTGAAACAGTATAGGCTGCAGTAGTTACTCCACCTCCCCAGTTAAAAGTGGCACCACCGGTGGTGGAAGATGCAGTTAATGTTTCACTGGTGGTGGTGCAATTTAAGACTACCGGTGATGAAACGCTTGCATTAGGTGCCGTAATATTTTGTGTGATCGTTGCTGAAGCGGTACTGGTGCAACCGTTTGCGAGATTAGTAACTGTTACAGTATACGTTGCCGGGTTTGAAATAGTATAGGCTGCGGTAGTTACTCCGCCACCCCAGTTAAAAGTAGCTCCTCCTGTGGTGGAAGATGCAGTTAATGTTTCGCTGGTTGTGGTACAATTTAACACAACCGGTGCAGTAACACTTGCGTTAGGCGCCGTAATATTTTGAGTGACCGTTGCCGTAGCGGAGCTTGTGCAGCCGTTTGCGGGATTTGTAACTGTTACGGTATAGGTTGCCGGATTTGAAATAGTATTAGCGGCCGTAGTTACTCCACCTCCCCAATTAAACGTAGCACCGCCGGTGGTTGATGAAGCTGTTAAAGTCTCGCTGGTAGTAGTGCAATTTAATACAACCGGTGCCGCAACACTTGCGTTGGGTGCGGTAATGTTCTGAGAGACGGTACTTGAAGCAGTAGCTGTACAACTACTACCGGTATAAGTAACAGTTATGTCGTAGGTTCCCACTGTGGTTACGTTGTCTGTACTGGTTGTTGTTCCTCCCGTCCATAAGTATGTTACAGTGGCCGGAGTTACCGTTGGCGTTAACGTTATGGTTGTTGTTGTGCACGAAAGGGAACCAGCGGCGGGTAAACTTACCGTAGGTATAGGATCAACGGTTACGTTGACTGATGCGCTTGATGTGCACCCTGTGGAAGTATTTGTTGTAGTTACGGTGTAAGCATCTGTTACAGCACTTGTAGTGATGTTGGTTAAGGTTACTGTGGGATTAGATGTTGTGGTACTACCTAGTCCTGTACCCGGTGACCAGGAGTAAGTGTAGCCGGCGGTTGATGCAGCACCGAGGGTAGCGCTGCTTCCGCTACAAATAGAGACTGCTGAGCCAGCATCAGACACAGGTAATACATTGCCGGCAACGGTAACGGTGGCCGTGGCTGAACAATCATAAACATCTATAACAGTAACAGTATAGGTAGCAGGGGCTAATCCGCTAATTGTTGTAGGCCCGGTTTGGCCGCTGTAAGTAGTTCCGTTTGACCATTTAAAAGTCCAGGGGCTGTTAGTTCCTACAGCCGTAGCCGTTGCGGTTCCGTTAGAAGTGCCTACGCATGTGCTGGTAGAAGTCATGGTGGGCGGACAACAAGACCCTATTGCATCGGCAGTGGAAGGGGAGTCGCTGGAGCAGGCAAAATTACTCCAAACACCCGATTCACCATCCCCGGTTGTATGAACAGTAACATCGAGATTGCTGCCTGGTGAACAGGCGCTGTTAGTTGTTATAGTAAAGCAAAACTCCCAGTTGCAATTCTGGCCTGCGGCAGTATTGCAGTCATCGCCATAACTATTTCCGGGCCCCCCTACCTGGCCATATGGGTCATTACTATCATAATAGAACCCCCCTGGCCAGGTAACTCCTGTAGCACTACTGGTTATACCGGCGGGATACCAGCCCCAGGTGCCTAGTTGGTCTATTGATGCCGGAGGTGTTCCGGGGGTAAGTGTTGCGGTATTCCACCCTGGGCCGAAAGATGCGGTACAGCCATGCAGCCAATTGGTATTTGTTTCGTCCCAGGCGGTTACTGTAAAACAAAAGGTAACGGTTTCCCCGGGGGCATACATCCCGTCAACAGGTGGTGGAGTAGCGACAAGTGTTGATGAAACAAGGCAATTGGCGCAATCGTTATCGTTATGAACAGTTAAAGTAAAAGTACCGGTTTCAGTGGCATTGCTTCCAGCTACCTGGATATAATAGGTTTGGCCTACTACCAGTTCGTATACCGTTACACTTGCAGCGTTACCACTTCCGGTTGCACAACCTAAGCTGGTTTGGTTGGCGCAGCTGCCGGTCCAAACTGTAATAACAGGATTGGCAAAAGTAGCTGCCGAAATAGAAATGGTTGCCTGGTAACTGCTGGCCACAAAGCTATACCATACATCCTTGGGTAAACTGTTCAGGTTTGGCGCGCAGGCGGCGATATAAGGATAAGGAGTAGATGGAGTTGCTGCAACATTTGTTTGGAGGGTTAAAACGGTACTGGCGCCTTTTTTAATTCCGTTGCCGGTACAAGCTGCCGGGGCGGCAAGAGTGCCAAGGTTGGTAGCCGTAGAGCAATTATCATTAGCAGGTTGGGCAGAAATATGCTGATGCCCTACTACCAAAAAAATTAAACACAGGTATAAGTAAAAATGCTTCATCCGGCTTATCGGTTGCCTCTTGAATATTTAACATCCGTATTTACAGGATATGCCGCCGCTATTTGCCCTTTCCCGTTTACATGAAATACGGGTAATTTGTATTTTGGCGGAAATGCCTGTTGATAAGATGATAGGTCATTAATTAATCCCAATTGCTGCAATTCCTGAGCGGAAAGGAGTATAATATCGAAACCGTTATCAAAATTCAGGGTAACCCGCTGATTCAACAATCTGAAATTTTCAAATTGCGAATTGCAGATGATACTTACAATCTCACTTCGTGTAAGATCTTTGAAATTTGGACCTAAATGGCATATAAAACTATTGGCCCTGGTTTGCTGGCACAAGGCAATTTTGGCAATAAACAAAAAAAGAATGATTAGCAGACGTATTTTCAATCCTCAGCATTTTAGTTGTATATGCAATCATAATCAAACAGGAGAGTGTCTTTACAAATATAATCTTTAATAAAGAGAAAATTGGTTACAAAACCTTGTTTTTTATCTGTTTTGGTTGTGCATGGTAATTTGTGGGTTACGATTTGCCTGGTTGATAGTTAAAGCTTTCATTATCAATATTTTATAGTTTTAAAGCATCGCCTTTTAGCCCTTTCCTGTGCAAAACTTTAGGTAGTTTGACCTATAAAGTAGTCGTTTTTATCCGGTCGCGGAAATTATCAATTCATGCATAAAAGCGAATGAGTTAATGCCGAAAAACAAGTGCCCGAAATAGCGTATTGTTTTATGAAACCAGACATTCATAAATACTTCATTTAGGCAAGAAACAGGGTAATTACAATGTGGATAATTTGCCATACCGAATTTACAACGATGACCTTGTAGAAAACAACTTTTAAGATTCATTGCCGTATTGGTATAACAAATGCACCTGAATAAAGCTTTTGCAAACAGGAATTTGGTGGAAAACCATTGAAGAAATTACAGGCTTTTGGCGAGTGTGTTATCATATTTAAAATACTATAATGACCGGGCGGTTTAAGTTTTTTGTTTTACTCGTTTTATTTTTGGCAATAAATGCCGTGGTATACGCGCAGGTAGTAGCAAATTTTAATATTGTAGTGCCCAGCTCAAATTGCAATCCAGCCGTTTACGGTTTTATTAATACCTCAACCGGTTCTGGCCTTACTTACCGCTGGAATTTTGGTGTTTATGACGGCGTAAATTCGGTTTTTCAAAACCCCAGCACTACTTATCTTGATTGCGGAAGTTATCAGGTTAAATTAGTGGTAACGGATTCAGCCGGGGCAAGCGATTCAATCGTTCAAACTGTAAGCATCAAGTGTTCACCTAAGGCACAGTTTACATCTTCGGTCAACACGGGCTGTGTACCGCTTACCTCTGGCTTTAACAGCACTTCTACCCCGGGCAGCGGAGAAATAACCCGTTATTCGTGGGATTTTGGAGATGGCAATGGCGATAGTACCAGCAACCCCAGCCATACTTATTTTGTGGGCGGGTGCAAAAATGTTACGCTGCTTGTAACCAATGCTTTTGGTTGTTCAAACGACACAACCATCCATAATGTAATCTGCACTTATCAGCAACCGGTAAGCAACTTTACATCCAGCGCACAAACCAATTGCCACGCACCTTTTAACGTTAGCTACCAGGCAACTTCAGGGGGCAGTGTGGCTCCGTATTCTTATCAATGGATATTTCAGGGTGGTACCCCGGCAACATCATCTGAAACCAGCCCCACGGTGGTTTATAATACGCAGGGGACCTATACTACAATGCTGATAACTACAGATGGGCATGGCTGCATAGATACCAGCGTGCAGGCAGGCTATATTTTTGTAGCCGGAGACGTTGCCAATTTTACTATTGATACTAACCCGCGTTGCGCCCCGGCAAAAGCGATATTGACGGCAGATTCCTCGATTTACACTTCATCATGGGAGTGGTCAGTTACGGAGCCGGGCGTATTGGGCCCCAATGGCCGGTATATGAATACGATGACCTTCACAAACAGCGGGAGTTACACTATTTGCCTTACCATAAATTATACCAATGGCTGCACCGCGCAAAAGTGCTCAACGGTATATGTTTCAAGCCCGCCGGTGGCTAATTTTGGGGTTAGCGGAGTTTTAAGCACCTGCATGCTGCCCAATACCATCACTTTTACCGATTCATCAACCGGTGGGCCTTTAAGCTACAATTGGTTTTTCCCCGGGGGGATTCCGTCTGCTTATGATTCTTCAACTCCACCTGTTATTTCATATAATCAATGCGGCAGCTATTCGGCTGGTTTAACAGTAACTAACCAGGCAGGTTGTACTAGTACCGCTTTTATGCCGGATTATTTAAATATTGCATGCAATGTGGCTTCCTATACGGTTACACCGGCCACCGGTTGTTTACCGTTAACCTCCTCATTCAATAGTAATGCAAGTACCGGTAGTCCGGTAGCCTGGTCGTGGAATTTTGATGATCCGGGTAGTGCAGATGACACCAGCACACAGCAAAATCCCACACACGTATTTAATAACCCGGGCTGCCATACTGTGGTATTGACAACTACCACTGCCCAGGGATGTGTATATGTAGATTCGATTGTTGCGGGCGTTTGCGCCGGGTTTAAGCCGCATGCCAATTTTAGCGGCAATCCGCCTATGAACTGCGCCAATCAACCTATATACTTTACCGACTCATCTACCAACGAATATTCTTATACCCAATATTACTGGAATTTCCATAACCCGGTACCTTTTGTAACAGAAAGCACTGATTCCAGTCCCAGTTACACTTACAACCAGGTGGGTATCTGGAATATTACACTGATTGTTTCGAATTACGATTGCGCCGATACTATTACTAAGGATAGCTATATACAAACCGTTTTTCCGGTGGCCCAGCCTTCTGTAACCGGTAATTGTGGCAACCCCTTATCGGTAACTTTAGATGGTTCTGCATCGCAGGGCGCTCAAAGCTACAAATGGATTATCATTGGCGGAACACCTGATAGTTCAAATAATGCCACGGTGATTGCATCATTTCCGGGGCCGGGTTCATACAACGCTTCGCTTTACGTACAAAACGATTCAACTGGTTGCAGCGATTTAGGATCGGTGGTTGTTAATATTACCGGGCCGGAAGCGGAATTTTCGGCATCGCCACGCACAGGTTGTGCTCCTATGCATGCATGTTTCAGCAATAGTTCAACAGTGGTGAGCAGTTACAACTGGATTATTACCGACCAACAAAATAACTTAGTTGCTACCCTTTCAGGTGCAAGCCCGTGTTTCGAATTTCAAAATGCAGGGATATATAATGTTGAACTGATTACCGGCGATACTACCGGATGTGTTGATACCGTTTACAAGCCCAATTACATTGTGGTAACCCATCCAGTAGCTTTGTTCAGTGCCCAGCCATTCAGCGGATGTGCTCCTTTGGTAGTTAATTTTCTGAATGAGTCAACTTCAGCAGTTGAAGGTATTTCGAACTGGGGCTGGAATTTTGGAGACATTAGTTCCGGTAACGGAAATACTTCAAGCCGTCAAACGCCAAGTCATATTTACACCGCCGCCGGTACTTATACTGTAAGCCTGTATATTACGGATAGCAATGGTTGTGTTAGTAATGACATAAGGACGAATTACATATTGGTTGATAAACCTTCAGTAAGTTTTATAACCACCAGCACTTCCAGCTGCCAGGGGGTTAAAGCCTGTTTTACAAGTTCTACTACAGATGGCGGGCTTCATTATAAGTGGCTTTTTGGAGACAGCGGCACGGCAAGCAGTGCCAGTCCATGCCACCTTTACTCAACATCAGGTAATTTTAACGTATCGTTAATTGCCACGGACGGGGCGGGGTGTACAGACACTGTTACACAGACAGACACCGTTCAGGTAGTTATTCCTCATCCCTCATTTGTGGCTGATACAACTTCGGCCACATGTCCGCCATTGCTGGTTTCCTTTACTAATCTTACTACCGGTATTGACCCGGCGGTTACCTGGTACTGGCGTTTTGGAGATGGGCAGGTATCTATGCTTCAAAACCCATTTCACATTTACGCAAGCCCCGGTGAGTTTACAGTTACGCTTATTGCCTCAGTACCGAATGGGTGTGTTGATAGCGTTGTTTACACCAATTACATTAAAATCAGCGGGCCTATTGCTACACTTGCAGCACCGCCAACCGGTGGCTGTGTTCCGCATGCCTTATGCCTGCATGCATATTCTACCAATACAGTTTCTTATACCTGGGATTTTGGTGACGGAACCGTTGTGCCCGGGACTGATAGTATTTGTTACACCTATATCCGCACCGGTAATTTTTATGCTCAACTGGTATTGGATAATGGACTTGGTTGCATTTTTGCTTTGCCCGTAGGTGACATAAGCATTGATGGTATGGTGGCTGATTTTATGGCTGACAGGCCGGCTCTTTGCGGACCCGGAATGGTTCAGTTTACTGATAGCAGCTATGGAACCTCAGTTGTAAAAACCAGCAGTTGGAATTTTGGTGACCTTGCGAGCGGCGCACAAAATGTTTCAAACCTGCTTAACCCATCGCATTACTATGCTTCTGCCGGCCATTACCGGGTTGTAGAAAATATTATCTCGTTGAATGGATGTGCGGATAGCGCTACAAAGACGATTGTGGAAAATAAACTTCCCGAGCCTTTGGCGCAAATAAACCGCCCGGTTGCCTGTGGTAATGATTCAATTCTATTCTCGGCACAAACCATTGCTGCGGCTGCTATCACCTCTCTATCGTGGAATTTTGGTGACCCGGTAAGCGGCACTTCCGATACTTCAAGTGGCCAGAATACCGGGCATTCTTATTCTGCCCCGGGCACCTATGCTGTTACGTTAACTGCAACCGATGCAAACGGGTGTGTTGCCGACAGCGTTACCACGCTTACGATACATCAAAAACCTGGAGCTGTTTTTGCGGCCAATAATGCCTGCTTAAATAGTCAACCTATCAGTTTTACAAATAATAGCCAAAACGGTAATGCTTACGCCTGGAATTTTGGTGACGGGACACAAAGCACGCAGTTGAATCCCGCACACACGTACCAGATGCCGGGAACGTACTCGGTAGTGCTTATAGCCCAAAACGCGTTTTGTGCAGATACTATAAAAACGCCGGTGAACATATTTTCGCTTCCTGTAGCTGCGTTTGGTTTATCTGCAAATTCATATTGCGGTGTGCCTGCTTTGATATCTGTGGCTGACAGTACTTTGAACGCAGTTGATTACCTGTGGGATTTTGGAAATGGTACTTCATCTATACTAAAGCAGCCTTCTGTAAGCTATACCTCACCCGGTCAATATAGTATTTTATTAACGGCTGTCAGCAGCCATGGATGTAAGGATACTTTATCTAAAAGCGTTACAATTCATCCCATGCCAGTGGCTTCGTTTATTGCGACCGATGTTTGTATGAATGACCAACCCATTAACTTTATAAATCAAACCCAGGGTGGCACTGACTATTTGTGGAGTTTTGGCGACGGAGCGTTGTCTACCCTTTCTAGTCCGCTGCATAGTTTCCAGGATACGGGCGTATACCAGGTAAGACTTGTATCGCAAACCAGTTATTGCAGCGATACGGTTATGCACCCCGTACAAGTTTTTTCTTTGCCAGTAGCTGCATTTACCTTATCAGATACCGCCAAATGCGGGCCGGCCGCACAATTTACTATTACTAACCAAAGCAAAAATGCAACCGGTTATACATGGAACTTTGGCAATGCAACTTCTTCAACCTTAACTGAACCTGCGGCTGCTTATACTACTGCCGGGGAGTACCTGGTGCAGTTGATTGCTAAAAGCAACCATGGATGTATGGATACTTTGTCGAAATCGCTAACGGTTTACCCGGCGCCTACCGCACCCAATATTAACATAGAACCTGCTGAAGGTTGTGAGCCTTTAACGGTAACCTTAACAGCCTATACCATTAACACCAGTTCGTTTACTTGGAATTTTGGGACCGGTGCTGCACCGGTTACTTCCGGCAGCGCCAATGCCAGCTATACTTATACCGATACCGGCAGTTATACCTTATCGCTCTACATGAGTTCGGACCACGAATGCACGGATACCATTAGCATGAATGATACTATTAAAGTTCACGTTGTGCCGAAGGCGGCCTTTGACACTATTATAAATACCTCGGGTTATCCTTATGACGGAATAGTTTCATTCCTTAACCTGAGCCAGAACGCCACCAGTTATGTATGGAATTTTGGTGACGGAACTACCTCAACTGATGAAAACCCCAGCCACACTTATGAGCATATTAATACCTATTCGGCCTTATTAATTGCTACTAATAGTTTTGGCTGTAGTGATACTGCTTTTCAAACATTCCTTGTTATTAAGAAGGCGCTTTATGTGCCGAATGCGCTGCAACCGGATTTTCAGGGTAATACAGAACTGGTTAAAGTATGGAAACCTATTGGCGACGGGCTTTTGAGTTACCATGCCCAGGTGTTTGATAAATGGGGCGCCCTGATTTGGGAGTCGGAAGCGTTATCAGAATGGCAACCGGTTGACTCGTGGGATGGAACTTATATGGGCAAGCCATGTCAGCAGGATGTTTATGTATGGAAAATTAGCGCTGTGTTTTTAGATGGAAGCGTATGGCCAGGTATGACGTATGATAAAAATGAAGGTGGTGGAACCAAAACAATTGGTTCTATTACCTTAATCAGGTAGACTTTAAATTTTGCGGTATATGGAACTTTTTTTTACAAAAATTAAATGCCGGTTAAAACCTTATTACAGGGTTTCGCGGGCGCTGCTTACTTTGGTAATGGCTATACTATGGCCTTTGGCCGAACTGCTGGCGCAGGACCCTACTTTCTCGCAATATAATATGAACCAATCTTATTACAATCCTGCTTATACCGGTAACCATGGGGGATATCAGATTGCTGCCACTTACCGAAGCTTGTGGCCTAATGTACCGGGTAAAACGGTTGCAGGCCCTTTATCAACCAGCTACGCCCTTTTTGATGCCTACCTGAAAAGCGGAAATTCATATACCGCAGGCATAGGCGTTTTTGCCATGCAGGATGTTGAAGGCGAAGGATATTTAACCACTAACACCGTGGGCATTAGCTATGCCCAACACTTTGCAAAGATTGGGCCCAAAACTGACGACATGCCCCGCATACAAGTATCGCTGGGATTTAAGGCTTACATAAATTCTATTTCGGTAAACTGGGATAAGCTTGTTTTTAGTGATGAACTGAACCTGCAGGAGGGTATAACCGGTACTTCGGCAGCAGATCATAGCGGCATTGGGCACAAAATGACAGGGGATATGGATGCGGGAATGTTGATGATTAATAATTTTAAAGGAAAGGATAACTGGTATAATGAGGTAGGCTTTGCTTTAGCGCATATACTTTCTCCAAATGAATCGTTAACAGGTGATGCATCAGAAGAAAGCAGGCTGCCCAGGAAGTATGTGGCCAGTTACCGCAGTACCGTTGCTCTTGCCGCTAAGCATTTTTATATCGGGCCTACTATTCTGTTTGAAAATCAAAAGCAGTTTTATGAATTAAATACGGGGCTGGATTTGTTTATAAACCCGAAACCAGGTAACTCAGTAATTCCTTTGTGTTTTTCAGTAATGAACCGGTATTCGGTTAACCCGGATATTGAAAACACCAACGCTATAATTCTGAGCTTCAGGTATAAAGGCATCGCGGGGAAACAGAGTAGAATTATTTATAACATTGGTATTGCCGCCGACCTGCCTTACTCGGGGCTGGGCATGCAAACCAAAGGCGCTTACGAAGTATCTTTGGGTGTAATTTTCCCCCGCAAAGGCAACGACCATTTCAGTGTTTGTCCTTTCCAGGTTTATTGATTATAAATAAAGTAAGTGCGAAATATAACCGGTTAGGAACGTTATTGTTTATAATACAGTATTTCCCAGCCTTCCTGCAAGTATTTTATCAACTACCGAAGGGTCAATTAGCGTGGATGTATCACCGAGGTTTGTGATGTCGTTCTCGGCAATTTTGCGCAATATGCGGCGCATAATTTTGCCGCTGCGGGTTTTGGGAAGTGCCGGTACAATCTGTATTTTATCGGGCCGGGCAAAGGGCCCAACAATTCTGGCCACATGGTCTCTTATTTCTTTCTGAAGTTGCTCGTAAGATTCCAGTTGACGGTCGCAGATTACAAAGGCGTAGATGCCCTGTCCTTTAATATCATGCGGATATCCTACCACCGCACTTTCAATTACATAGCCATGTTCGTCAATAGCGTCTTCCAATTCACCTGTTCCAATGCGGTGGCCTGAAACGTTAATAACATCATCTACGCGGCCGGTTATCCGGTAATAACCGTCAGCATCACGTTTACATCCGTCGCCGGTAAAATAATACCCTTCATAAGTCGAGAAGTAGGTGGTTTTGAACCGGGGATGATCACCGTAAACCGTACGCGCCATGCCTGGCCATGGAAACTTTAAGCACAGATTGCCTTCTACATCATTCCCCTGTATTTCGTTTCCTTTATCATCCATTAAGGCAAGCTGAACACCCGGAAGTGGGAAAGAAGCGAAAGCAGGTTTCATGGGCGTGACGTTAGCGATAGGAGATATGAGTATGCCACCGGTTTCTGTTTGCCACCAGGTATCTGCAATATCGCAGTTCTTTTTGCCCACGTTTTCGTGGTACCAGTTCCAGGCTTCCTCATTGATAGGTTCGCCGACAGAGCCCAGGACACGCAGGGAGGACAGGTTTTTGTTTTGGAATATATCAATGCCTTTAGCCTGCAGTGACCTGATTGCCGTTGGCGCCGTATAAAATATATTAACCTTATGCTTATCTATTAAATCCCAAAAGCGGCCATGATCAGGATAGGTGGGCACGCCTTCAAACATGACGGTTGTAGCGCCGTTTAACAGCGGGGCATAAACCAGGTAGCTGTGACCTGTAACCCAACCAATATCTGCAGTGCAGCAAAATACTTCGCCTTCCTGATAGTTAAATACATTTTTGAAGGTATAACCAATGTATACCATGTATCCGGCAGTAGTATGTAAAACTCCTTTTGGTTTTCCGGTTGAGCCGGAGGTGTATAAGATAAACAAGGGGTCTTCGGCTTCAATAGGCGCTGCAGCACAGATGTCTGAAGCATTAGCCATCAGGTCGGCCCACCAGAGGTCACGCCCATCCTGCATATTTACAGGGCTGTTACGATGATTGTATACTACGACGTTTTTAATGCTCTTGGTTTTTAAAAGCGCTTCGTCAACAATTTTCTTCAATTCGATTTTCTTATCGCCACGGTATACCATATCGGCAGTAAGGAGTAAGGCGCATTCTGCATCATTTATCCTGTCAGAAAGGGATTGCGCCGAAAAACCGGCAAATACCACCGAATGAACCGCTCCGAGCCTGGCACAGGCAAGCATGGCAATAGCTCCCTCTAAAATCATGGGCAGATAAATGCAAACCCGGTCTCCCTTTTTTACACCCAGGTTTTTAAGCACATTGGCAAAACGGCAAACCTGTTGATGCAACTGCGCGTAAGTAAGTGTTTTAAACTGTTCGTTAGGGTCATTTGGTTCCCATATAATAGCCACCTGATTTGCTCTTGTTGCAAGATGACGGTCAATACAGTTTTCTGTGAGGTTAGCCTGCGCACCGTCAAACCATTTTACATTTGGGCCGTCAAAATCCCATTTCAGGACGGTATCCCATTTTTTTTGCCAGGTAAAATCGTTGGCAACTTCAGCCCAAAATTCTTCTGGTTGTTCAACGCTTTTTTTGTAGACGGCTTTATACTCTTCAAAGGTTTCGATTGACTTCATGCTAACGTGGTTTTGTACTTTAATTACAGCAAGGTAAAAATTGGAAAGTGTTTTTTCAAATAAACTGAGAATAGTCAAGTACAATAAGCAGCCTTAATCATATGTTTATTTCTTACCCGGGCAAAAAAAATCCCGGCTGAACTCAACCGGGATTTGTGTAACTAATCGCAGAGTCCCCTATCGCAGAGCCGAAAGGGAGACTCTGCGAGGAAGGTGGATGGTACTATAGTATAGTCCAGGTCTTTTCGCCGCTTAAAATTTTGTTTAAAGGTATACGCGGTTTTTTTGCCTGCACTGCTGCAATCTGTTCGTTTATCTGCTCATCAATACATGGCCTGTTTTCTGTATAGAAAACTCCAAACGGACGAGGGAAGTGAAGGTCAGGAGTACTGAAATCTGCAAACTGAGCAAGAATGAACGCCTTGGTTTTATCAGTTTCGTCATGTATCCAAAGATCATCTTTGCTGATTCCATCGCCCAGCTCTACAATCACAGGTTTAAAACCGTCAAGTTTAATACCCTTGTTTTCAGTAGGACCGAAAACAAGCGGCTTACCATGTTCAATAAAAATGGTTTCATCTTTTTTGGTTGCCTTATCGGTAAAAATTCCAAACACCTCATCGTTAAACACCGGGCAGTTCTGGTAAACTTCAACAAAGGCCGTACCGTGGTGCTGGTTAGCGCGGTTGATAACAAACTGCATGTGCTTAGGGTCGCGGTCCATGGTGCGGGCAAAGAAAGAGGATTTTGCACCTAATGCCAGTTCAGCCGGATTAAACGGTTCATCAACCGAACCGTAAGGTGATGACTTGGTTACAATGCCTTTAGCCGATGTTGGTGAATACTGGCCTTTGGTTAACCCGTAAATTTCGTTATTGAACATCATTACTTTAATGTTCGGGTTACGGCGCATCATATGTATAAAGTGATTACCACCTATTGAAAGGCAATCGCCATCACCGCTTATCATCCAAACGTTTAATTCAGGGTTGGCCGTTTTTACACCGGTGGCAATAGCCGCCGCGCGACCGTGTATGCTGTGCATACCGTAGGTAGCCATATAGTAAGGAAAACGTGATGAGCATCCGATACCTGAAACGAACACGTATTTTTCCCGTTCGCCGCCCATATCAGGCAACACTGTCTGAACCTGTTTTAATATAGAATAATCTCCGCAGCCGGGGCACCATTTAACTTCCTGATCAGATGTAAAATCCTTTGAAGTTAATTTTACCGGGGCTGTATTTTCTGTTACTGTTTCCATCGTTTTTATTTTAAACCATGCTCCTCTTTAAAGAGAACAAGCATTGTATTAAGCCTGGTTATATAGTTCAATAATTTTTGACTTTATCTCTTCGGTTGTAAAAGGCATTCCCTGCACTTTATTAAGGCCAATAGCCGGTAATAAATATTTTGCCCTAACCAACTGAAGTAACTGGCCGCAATTCATTTCGGGTATCAATACCTTATCGTAGTTGTGCAATAACTCGCCCAGGTTTTTAGGGAACGGATTTAAATGGCGTAAGTGAACATGCGCTATATCGTAACCTTCATCCAGCAATTCAAGCATAGCGGTTTTAATTGCACCATGGGTTGAGCCCCAGCCTAATACCACAAGCTTTCCTTTTTCTTTACCACTATCGGGTTTAGCCAATGGTATAAAGTTGGCTATCTTTTCAACCTTTTCGGCGCGTAGTTTTACCATCACTTCGTGGTTGATGGAATCGTATGAAACATTGCCTGTTTCGTTTTGTTTTTCCAGACCACCGATGCGGTGTTCCAATCCNNCTCCGTTCTCATCTCTTTTATATGGCAGGAACTTGCCTTCGCCATTGTTATTCTCTTTCAGGAATTTAACCGGGATAGGTTTTAATTCATCTTCAGTTGGGAACTTCCATGGCTCGGCACCATTGGCAATATAACCATCACTTAAAAAGATAACCGGAACCATATGTTCAAGCGAAATGCGAACTGCTTCATAAACCGCATCGAAACAATCGGCCGGAGATGCAGCTGCAACGATAGGAAGCGGAGACTCGCCATGACGGCCATACATAGCCATCAATAAATCTGATTGTTCAGTTTTGGTAGGTAGGCCTGTTGACGGGCCACCGCGCTGAACGTCGCAAATAATCAAAGGTATTTCAAGTATTAAAGCAAGGCCCATAGCCTCGGTCTTTAAAGCCATACCTGGACCTGATGTGGTAGTAACCCCAAGGCTACCTGCATAAGAAGCGCCGATAGCTGAGCAAATTGCCGCTATCTCGTCTTCTGCCTGAAAAGTTCTAACGCCGTTTGATTTGTATTTAGCAAGCTCATGCAATACGTCTGAAGCAGGAGTGATAGGATAAGAACCCAGGAAAATATTAAGGCCTGCTTTTTCAGCAGCTGCCATCAATCCAATTGCAAGGCTTTGATTACCCGAAATATTGCGGTAAACACCAGCAGGAAGTTTGGCTGCAGATATTTTATAACGGGTTGTGAAAATCTCGGTGTTCTCGCCATAATTCCAGCCGCTTTTAAGGGCTGTAATGTTAGCGTTCAGAATATCAGGTTTTTTGCCGAATTTTTCTTTGAGATTGGCGATGGTAAAGTCCATGGTTTTGTCAAACATCCAGAACAATACGCCTAATACAAACATGTTTTTGCAACGCTCAATTTCCTTCATACCCAGGCCTGAATCTTTCAGGGCATCTTTAGTATGTTTGGTAACTTCAATTTTATAAACCTGGTAGTTAGCTAACGAGCCATCCTCTAATGGATTTGGCGCTCCTTCAGGATAACCGGCAAGCTTCAGGTTCTTAGAATCGAAACCCGAAGTGTTGGCTATTATTACCCCACCTTTTTTAAGACGTGGCAGGTCAACTTTTAATGCAGCCGAATTCATGGCAACAATTACATCATAAAAATCGCCCGGAGTAAAAATTTCTTTACTGCCAAAATGCACCTGGAAACCAGATACCCCGGCTATAGTACCGATAGGGGCACGTATCTCGGCAGGGTATTCAGGGAAGGTGCTTATATCCTGCCCTAAAAAAGCGGCAGTATCAGTAAATTGCATGCCGGTTAATTGCATACCATCTCCCGAATCACCGGAGAAACGGACCACCACACTATCAGTTTCTTTGGTCTGAGTAGCGCGCATGGGTTTTTTTTCGATTGTAGATTCCATTGAATTCCATTTATAGCATTAAAAAATATCCTTTCCAATTTCCGCAGTTCTTGGAGGGAGTAATAAAAGGCCTGCTATTCTGCGTGTAGCAGGCTCTTCTTTTTCAGAAGGGTCTCTTCAGTTTCTACGTGGTCCATATCTGCAACACAGCAGTCAACCGGGCAAACCGAAGCACATTGTGGCTCATCATGAAAACCTTTACATTCTGTGCATTTTTCAGTTACTATATAATAGTAGTCGTTTGAAACAGCCGGTTGAGAAGCATCAGCATCTAAAGTTGCACCATCAGTAAGCGTATAGGTACCGTGTGCCGTTGTTTTATCACTTATTTTCCAGTTATCGCCATTTGCATAAATTGCCCCGTTCGGGCACTCGGGTTCACAAGCTCCACAATTGATACAAACGTCGGTGATTTTGATAGCCATAGTTATTTGTTTTAGGTTTAAGGTTTTGTTTTTTGTTACAGCAAATGAAATAAATGATTTTGGTTCAATTGTTCAAAATTGTGCACAAAAATTTCGATTAAATAATTGCAAACCAACTTTTTTAGTCTGATACTTGTCAATAATACGGTTTCTGTTTTTGTGATAGTTTTGCTTAAATAATTAAAAAAATATGGGTTCAGCTTCCCTGATTTTACTGGCCATTTGTGGAGTGGCATTTGCAGGTGGTGGTTTACTGGTATCCCGTCTGCTTGCAAAGGTAACACATAATCCTCAGAAGGGGCAGGCTTATGAATGTGGTATACCAACGCAGGGAACTACCTGGAACCAGATGAACGTTGGCTACTATCTTTTTGCCCTGCTATTCCTTGTGTTTGATGTTGAACTGGTTTTTTTATACCCATGGGCCGTGGTAGTAAAAAAAGTGGGTATGCTGGCCCTGATTGAAATCATTGTTTTTCTTTTTGTTTTATTCATTGGTTTTCTTTATGCACATAAAAAAGGAGCATTAAAATGGATGTAGAAGCCCCTCCCGGCCTCCCCGAAGGGGAGGAGGAAAGGCAAGAAAATTTATAAGGTAAAGTTGAATAATAAAAGTTGGAAGAGAGTAAAAACATAATTGAGGAAACACCGAAAGTACCTTTGGTTGAAACAGCAGTTTCAGGCGATGCGGCTTTTCCGGGAACGGTTGTGCAAACCCCGGGAGGAGGGGTGCTGGTTTCATCTATAGATGATGTGCTGAATTGGGCACGTTCTAATTCACTATGGCCTTTGGTTTTTGGTACCAGTTGCTGTGCTATTGAAATGATGAGTGCAGCATCGGCAAAATATGATTTCAGCCGGTTTGGATTTGAAGTTACACGTGCCAGCCCAAGACAGGCAGATGTGATAATTATTGCCGGAACGATAGTTAACAAAATGGCCCCTGTTTTAAAACGGTTGTATGACCAAATGGCCGAGCCTAAATACGTTATAGCCATGGGTGCTTGTGCAACTTCAGGCGGCCCCTTCTTTTATAATACTTACAGCGTTGTTAAAGGCGCTGACCATGTGATACCTGTTGACGTTTATATTGCGGGCTGTCCGCCGCGCCCAGAGGCTTTGATACATGGATTAATAACCTTGCAGAATTTGATAAAGAAGGGTGGTAAAAGAGAGAGGATTACGATAGAAGATTTTAAAAAGTAGTTTTAGTTTAGAGTTTACAGTTGAATACAGAATTAAGGAGTGAAGAACAGAAATAGTGTGCCTGAAGATTAATTAGAATGACGAAAGAGGAATTAAAGACAAAACTTACTGAACTGGTACCCACCGCAACTTTTGACGAAGCGGGAGAATGGCTCAATGTTTTAATTGACGCTAAAGACTGGCTACCGATGGCCAAGGCGCTTCGTAATTATTTCGACCTGCAATTCGATTATCTTTTTAATGTTACTGCGGTTGATTGGAAAACCTATTTAAGCGTTGTTTATCACCTCCGCTCAACTAAGTTAGAGCATGTTGTTGTGGTAAAGGCAAAAATTGCCGACAGGAATAATCCTGAAATTGAAACTGTTTCGAACATCTGGCGCACGGCTGAACTTCACGAGCGTGAAGCTTTTGATTTGATGGGTGTTAAGTTTTTACACCACCCGGACTTGCGCAGGCTATTTTTAACGGATGACTGGGTGGGATATCCTTTAAGAAAAGATTATGAGGACCCTTTGAATATGATAAAGCTGTAGGATAGCATTAAGTACTGAGTATAAAGTATTTAGACTTGAAGTTGGGTAGTATTGATTGAATAGAAGTATAAACGTTTGTGTGGGTTTAATTTTAATAAATGATTGAGGAAGTAGGAACAACAACTGAAGGCGACCTGATAATAAATGTCGGGCCTCAGCATCCGTCTACGCACGGGGTGTTGCACCTGGTAATTACCCTCAATGGCGAGACGGTAAAGAAGGTAGAGCCGCATTTGGGCTATATACATCGTTCGATAGAAAAAATGTGCGAAAGCCTTTCGTACCGCCAGTTTATATACGTTACCAGCCGGATGGATTATTTGTCGTCGCATATTAATAACCAGGGTTGCGCTTTGGTTGTTGAAAAGGGATTGCAAATTGAGGTGCCTGAACGAGGCAAGGTGATAAGGGTTTTAATGGCGGAATTAACCCGCATAGCTTCGCATCTTTTATGGTGGGGGGCTATGGGCATGGATATCGGGGCATTTACGCCTTTCTTCCACGCCTTCCGCGAGCGGGAAGCTATTAATGATATTATGGAAGAAACCTGCGGGGCCAGGTTGACTATGAACTATGTGGTTCCGGGTGGAGTAATGGCAGATATACATCCGAATTTTCAGAAAAAGGTAAATGAGTTTATTAAGCTGTTGAAGTCGAAAATAGATGAGTATTATATCCTACTTACCGGTAATATTATTTTGCAGGAAAGGTTAAAAGGGGTAGGGGTAATTTCAGCCGAGGATGCCATTAATTTTGGTTGCAGCGGCCCTGTGGTGCGGGCTTGTGGTGTAAAGTCAGATATCCGGAAAATAGCTCCTTATGACGGGTATGAAAAAGTGAAGTTTGACGAAGTGTTTGAAACCGCCGGGGATAGCTTTGCACGTTACATGGTGCGTATGAATGAGATAAGGCAGTCGCTTTCGATTGTGGAGCAATTAATTGATAATATACCCGAAGGAGAGTTTCAGGCAAAAACGAAGGCGGTACTTAAATTGCCTAAAGGCGAGTTTTATTCGCGGGTTGAAACCGCACGTGGAGAGTTTGGAGTGTATATAATAAGTGAAGGTGGATTAACGCCTTATAGAATTAAATTCCGTTCACCGGGTTTTTCAAATCTTGCTGCCTTGCATCATATGGTGAAGGGTTCTAAGATAGCGGACATGGTGGCGACCATGGGAACTTTAGATTTAGTAATACCTGATATTGACCGATAATGTTTAGCCTTGAATCGTTAGCACATAATATTGACCTGGGATTGAATAACATCTTTCCGCCTACCGTTGCGCTGTTGTCAGAGATGGTGATTATAGGGGTTGGGGTTATTGCGTTATTTGCCGTTTTAGGTTTGGTGTTGGTTTTTATGGAAAGAAAGGTAAGCGCCTATATGCAGATTAGAAAGGGGCCTAACCGGGTGGGTTACCAGGGTTTTGCCCAAACCGCTGCGGATACATTAAAACTGGTGCTAAAAGAAGGACTTACTCCTGATGGGGCCGATAAATTTCTGTTTAACCTGGCACCTTTTATAGTTATGATAGTGGCTATGTTGCTGATGGCACCCATTGCCTTTACCAAAGGATTTCAGATTTGGGACATTAATATTGGGGTGCTTTATATTTCAGCCATTTCATCCCTATCGGTTATTGGAATTTTAATGGCGGGGTGGGCAAGTAACAACAAATACTCTTTAATAGGCGCCATGCGCAGCGGGGCTCAGATTGTGAGCTACGAATTATCGGCAGGACTTGCTATACTGGCTATGGTTGTGTTAACCGGCAGTTTGCAGATTTCGGAAATTGTAGCCAGCCAACAAAACGGATGGTGGATATTTAAGGGGCACATACCGGCGGTAATTTCTTTCATCATATTTATCATAGCAGTTACTGCTGAAACCAACCGTGCACCTTTTGATATGGCTGAAGCGGAATCGGAACTTACAGCTGGATTTCATACCGAGTATTCAGGAATGAGGTTTGCGTTTTTCTTTTTGGCTGAGTACGTGAACATATTTATTGTGTGTGCTATTGGCGCCACTTTATATTTTGGTGGCTGGATGCCTTTTCATGTCGGTACCTGGGAAGCGTTTAACCATGTTATGGATTTTATACCCGGTGTTGTTTGGTTTTTTGGTAAAACGTTCGGACTGATATTTCTGATCATGTGGTTCAGGTGGACTTTTCCGCGTTTGAGGATTGATCAATTATTGAACTTAGAGTGGACTTATTTATTACCGATTAGCATGTTCAATTTACTGTTAATGACAATTATCGCCATTAACGGATGGTATTTTTAAAATAGGCAATGTTTATAGTTGATTACATAAAGGATGTTTACAACGGAGTCACTTCCCTGCTTAAAGGGATGAGGCTAACGGGTTATTATTTTGTGCATCCTAAAGAAATTATAACGCAGGAATACCCGGAAGTAAAACAGGTTTTGCCTGAGAGGTTTAAGGGCGAGGTTGTAATGCGCCATAATGAAAATAATGAGCACAGGTGTACCGGTTGTACGGCTTGTGAACTGGCTTGTCCGAATGCAACAATTAAAATTGTTACCAAGTTTGATATTACCCCCGATGGCAAAAAGAAGAAGGCTTTAGATGTTTTTGTTTATCACCTTGAATTATGCACTATGTGCAACCTGTGTATAGTTGCCTGCCCTACGGATGCCATTAAAATGGCGCAAACATTTGAGCATAGTGTTTATGATAGGACTGAGTTAACCAAGGTTTTAAATAAGCCGGGGTCGAAACTGATGGACGGAGTGGAGTAATAGTTTTAAAAGAAGAATAAAACGAAATTAAGTGACTGCAAGTAGTTTCATATTTTATGTATTAGCCGCCTTTATACTGGGTAGCGGGTTGCTTGCCGTTACCTCGCGCAAGTTATTCCGCGCAGCTATTTATCTGCTGTTTTCCCTTATCGGAATTGCAGGTTTGTATTTCTGGATGAATTATGAATTTATAGCTGCTGTGCAGATTGTTGTTTATGTGGGCGGTATTGTAGTGCTAATCATCTTCTCTATTTTCCTTACTCACCATGTTGGTGCTGAAATGGAACAGCCGAACAGGTTACGGATGGGCTTTGCAGCATTGGCGGCGTTTCTATCCTTTGTTTTTTGCGCGTTGGTTATCAGCAAAAATGAATTTGCGATACCTGACCAGGCTCCGGTGCCTCTGACTGTTGACAGGATTGGTATGCAGATGTTAAGTTTAACCGAGCATGGTTATATTTTACCTTTTGAAGTGGTGAGTATGTTATTGCTTGCTGCCATGATTGGCTGTATTGTTATTGCAATGAAGTTACCCGAAAAGACAAGTTAAGAGTATGGAAGTAACATTGAACCACATTTTGTTTTTAAGCACTGCCCTGTTTTTTATAGGCGTATACGGCTTTTTAACCCGCAGAAATGTGATTACTATGCTTATGGCCATAGAGTTGCTATTGAACAGTGTGAACATCAACTTTATTGCTTTTAATAAATACCTGTATGCCGATAAGCTGGATGGCGTGTTTTTTACTTTGTTTTTAATTGCAATTGCTGCTGCAGAAGCTTCGGTGGCTATTGCCATTATCATAAATATTTATCGCAATTACAGGAGTATTGATGTGGATGACGTTGACAGTTTAAAATGGTAAAACCGGAATTAATCAAAACGGAATGACAGGTGACTTTAAAATAATTTTAATACCGCTTTTGCCTTTGCTGAGCTTTTTATTGCTTGGCTTGTTTGGCAGAAAATACCTGCGTGAAAGTTCGGGGTTAATTGGTACGCTGTCGTTGCTGGGGTCGGCTCTCCTTTCGGTATTTACTGCTTACAATTATTTTTTTGTTACCGGTAAAGTAAATGGGGTTTACCAGCCTTTGGTGGTGCTTCAACAAACCTGGCTTGAATTCTCGCCGGGGGTGAATATTGACATGGGGTTGCTGATTGACCCGATTTCGGTGATGATGATTGTGATAGTAACCTTTGTTTCGCTGATGGTGCATGTTTACAGTTTGGGGTACATGAAAGGGGAGGAGAGGTTTGCTACTTATTACGCTTTCCTTTCGCTGTTTACCTTCTCTATGCTTGGGCTGGTGTTATCAAGCAATATCTTCCAGATTTATATTTTTTGGGAGTTGGTGGGTGTTTCATCCTACCTGCTTATTGGTTTTTATTTCGACCGGCCATCGGCAGTTGCCGCAGCTAAAAAGGCTTTTATTGTTACCCGCTTTGCCGACCTTGGATTTCTGATCGGTATCCTGGTTCTTTCGTTTGGTGCTGAAACGCTGGATTTTAAAACGTTGATTGAAAGATTGACTACTTCTACTCCGCAGCTTCATAATATGGTTATCACAACTTTTCTTGGGTTTTCATCGCTTACCTGGGGTTTGTTGCTGGTGTTTGCAGGTGGTGCCGGTAAGAGTGCGATGTTCCCGCTACATATCTGGTTACCGGATGCCATGGAAGGCCCAACACCTGTTTCTGCTTTAATACACGCAGCTACCATGGTGGTGGCTGGTGTTTTCTTAGTGGCCCGCCTGTTTCCTGTGTTTGCTATCAGTGCGCCGGGGGCTTTACATGTAGTTGGCTATGTTGGGGCTTTATCGGCGTTGTTTGCTGCGGTAATAGCTTGCACACAAACAGATATTAAGCGCGTGCTGGCTTATTCTACCATGTCGCAGATTGGGTATATGATGTTTGCCCTTGGAGTATCGGGTTACGGCGGCGAACATGGGCTAGGCTATATGGCTTCTATGTTCCACCTTTTTACGCATGCCATCTTTAAGGCGTTGCTGTTCCTGGGAGCAGGTGCAGTAATACATTATGTACACTCGAATGACATGGAGGATATGGGTGGATTGAGGAGTAAAATGCCGGTTACGCATCTTACTTTTTTGATTGCCTGTTTGGCAATTTCAGGTATTCCGCCATTTGCGGGGTTCTTCAGTAAAGAGGAAATTTTGACGGCTGCTTTTGAGCACAATAAACTGATTTATGGAATTGCGCTGTCTACATCCGGGCTTACTGCTTTTTATATGTTCCGTCTTTACTTCAATATTTTCTGGCAAAAAGATTTTCATGCAGAACATAGCGGCCATCATGGAGAGGGTCCCTGGAGCATGTTAGTGCCGCTGATGATACTTGGTGTGCTGGCAGCAGTTGCGGGTTTTGTGCCGTTCTCCCTTTTCATAACTTCTGATGGCAAGGAGCTGGAAACATCAGTTAACATTGTTTTTTCTGTGGCACCGGTGCTGTTTGCCTTAACCGGTATACTGATTGCCTGGAGGCTTTATAAATCTGAAAACGAAGTGCCCGCAAAACTGGCCCGCGCATTTGGTTCCTTTTATCAGGGGGCCTTTCATAAGTTTTATATTGATGAGGTATATCTGTTTATCACCAAAAAAGTGATTTTCAATTTAGTTGGAAGGCCTTCTGCCTGGATAGATAAAAATATTGTGGATGGAGGCGTTAACCTGAGTGCAGATTTAACCGAGGATACCAGTGGTTTGATAAGGAATTGGCAAAGCGGAAATCTCCAGCAGTATGCTATGTGGTTTTTTGCAGCTGTGATTGGATTGGTAATGATATTTATGAGTGCGTGGAAATAATTGCATTTAACTATATAAACAGAGGTTAGAAAAAGGCGTGAAAATTATTGACAGTCATATAAAAGAAGTGAATGAAATCTGTAAGCAATACGGAGTGAAATCGCTTTTTGTTTTTGGATCGGCTGCAAATGACAGCATGAATGCCGAAAGCGATGTGGATTTGCTGGTGGAGTTTAATACCAACGATCCATTAATTTATGCGGATAATTATTTTGGATTGAAGTTCGGCCTGCATGACATATTGAAGCTTGATATTGATTTACTGGAAACAAAAGCTCTGACAAATCCCTTTTTAATGAAGCAGATTAACAACACTAAAGTTTTAGTGTATGGATAACGAAGTAAAAACATGGTTGACGGATGTGCATCAGGCAATTATTGAGATTAAATCGTTTTTGCCTGAAAGGAAAGTATTTGCAGAATTTCAAAAGGACCTGAAAACAAAACGTGCTATTGAATGGAACATAGCAATGATAGGCGAGGCTATGAATAGAATTTTAACCAGGCATCCCGAAATTGCGGTTACCAATGCCCGAAAAATTGTAGACACCAGGAATAGAATTATGCATGGGTATGATACGGTTTCTGACGAAATTATTTGGGCGATCGTTATCAATGATTTACCAAAGTTAGAAGTGGAGATAAAACAGATGTTGAATGAATAGGTTTTAATTAGCGCAGATTAAAGTATACATCGAAGGAAATTTAAATTTTAACATGAACTTGTCCTTACTTATTATTGTTCCCGTTTTTGTTTCGCTGGCAATATTGTTGTGCCGCGATGCAAAGCAGGTGCGCGTTGTTGCTTTGCTGGGGGCTGCTGTCCAATTGGGTCTTGCTTTGGCGCTTTTCTTTGCCTACCGGGCAGAAAGAGAAGCAGGTAATACTGCGCAGATGTTGTTTATGTATAAAACCCCATGGTTTGCTCCTTTACACATTAATTACTCAGTCGGGGTTGATGGTATTTCGGTAGCAATGATTATGCTTACAGCCTCGGTTGTGCTTGCCGGTGTGCTGGTATCGTGGAGTGTTGACACCCTTACGAAGGAGTTTTTCTTTTTGCTGTTGCTGCTTTCTTCAGGGGCTTATGGGTTCTTTATTTCGCTTGATTTATTTACCCTGTTCTTCTTCCTTGAACTGGCAGTAATACCGAAGTACCTGCTTATCGGTATTTGGGGAAGCGGCAATAAGGAATACAGTGCCACTAAACTTGCCTTAATGTTAATGGGCGGCAGTGCCCTGGTTTTTGTGGGTATACTGGGTATCTATTTTGAGGCAGGAACTTTTGACATCATAGAGCTTTCGCAAAATCAGTTGTCGGTTGCTACACAGCATTTCTTCTTTCCATTTCTGTTTATTGGGTTTGGGATTTTCGGCGCTTTGTTTCCTTTTCATACCTGGGTGCCTGATGGCCACTCTTCGGCCCCAACTGCTGCATCTATGTTTCTGGCAGGAATATCCATGAAACTTGGAGGATATGGATGTTTAAGGGTAGCTACATATTTAATGCCTCAGGCTGCACATGAATACCAGGGTATAATTATCCTGCTGGCAGCAATTGCTATCCTATACGGTTCGTTTGCTACTATGATGCAGACAGACTTGAAATATATCAACGCATATTCTTCCGTAAGCCATTGCGGTTTTGTTTTGCTGGGTATAGGTATGTTAACCAAAACGGCTATTACCGGTGCTGTAATGCAAATGGTATCGCACGGCTTAATGACTGCCCTTTTCTTCGCTGCTATTGGCATGCTTTATAACAGAACACATACGCGGGCCGTAGAAAAAATGGGTGGACTATTAAAAATCACGCCGTTTATAGGCACCGTGTTTTTTATTGCAGGCTTATGCTCGCTGGGCCTGCCCGGCTTTAGCGGTTTTGCAGCCGAGATGACGGTGTTTATGGGCTCGTGGCAGAATAATGATATGTGGTACCGCTTAGCTACGATTGCGGCCTGTGCTTCAATTGTAGTTACGGCAGTTTATATTTTACGTGCATTGGGTAAAGTAATGATGGGGCCTTTGCTGGACGAACACCATGCAGATATTACGGATGCAGGCTGGAATGAAAAACTGGCTGCCATTATTTTAATTGCCGGGGTGGTATTAGTTGGTGTGGCACCTTTATTACTGCAACATTTAATCAGCCCGGCGGCGGATTCAATTATGCATAACATTGCGAAGGCAGGATTTTAGGAGATTTAAAACAAAAAGAAGGAAATGGATTTAAGCATTCTGATATCGATGAAATTTGAGATGGCGCTTACGCTTATCATTTTCATTTTTCTTTTTTTGAAGATAGACGGACGCGCCGGTAATCAGCTTGTTATTGGTATCACCAATTTATTGCTTCTTCTTACTTTCGGGCTTTATTTTTTACCAGCGCAGAACGGGCAGTTTTTCAGCGGTATGTTTCGCTCAAGCCCTTTGTTACAATTTGAAAAGCTGGTATTGCTTCTGGCCACTTTTATTATTTCCCTTAGTTCATTTCAGTGGCTTAAAAAAAATAATCATGTAGCGGAGTTTTACATGCTCATCTTTTCATCGTTGCTGGGTATGTTTTTTATGATGAGCAGCGATAACCTGCTTATGTTCTACCTGGGCCTGGAATTATCATCTATCCCGGTTGCGGCACTTTGTAATTTCGACCTGGATAAGAAGATATCTTCTGAAGCGGCGATGAAAATGATTCTTTCCTCAGCTTTTTCATCGGCTATTTTATTGTTCGGGGTTTCGCTGATTTATGGCACAACAGGCTCGCTGGATTACTACGTTATTTCCAAAGCAATTGTTGGTACTCCCTTGCAGATTATGGCCTTTATTTTAATATTCTCAGGCTTTGCCTTTAAGCTTTCGGTGGTTCCTTTTCATTTATGGACTGCGGATGTTTATGAGGGTTCGCCCATAGCGGTTACTGCTTTTCTTTCGGTTGTTTCAAAGGGGGCAATGGCTTTTGTTTTTATTACTACCCTTTATTGGGTGTTTGGAAACCTGGGGGCTACGTGGTATTATATGCTTGCCATTTTAGCGGTAATAACTATGATTACGGGCAACCTGTTTGCTTTACGCCAGAACAACATGAAAAGGTTCTTTGCATTTTCTTCTATAGCGCAGGTTGGGTATTTACTGATTGGTATTTCGGGCTTTGTTAAAGCTTCATTAAGCATTGGTTCGGTAGTGTATTTTATACTGATTTATGTATTCTCCAACCTGGCAGCATTCGGGGTCATATCGGTTATATCAGCGTTAACGGGTAAAGAAACGATTGACGATTATAAAGGATTATACAAAAGCAACCCTACCCTGGCTTTGTTAATGGCACTTGCGCTGTTTTCATTGGCGGGTATTCCGCCCACTGCGGGGTTCTTTGGTAAACTGTTTTTATTGACAGCAGGCTCATCTACAGGTGCATGGCCTCTGATTATTATTGCTTCGTTAAACCTGATGATTTCATTGTATTACTATTTGAGGATAGTACGGGCCATGTTTATTGATGAAAGCAGCGAGCCAATGGCTAAGCTATCGCTTTCTGCCAATGAGGTAATTGCATTTGTTTTGTGTGCGGGAGGAATATTATCTATTGGTTTTATGAAGGGACTGTTTGAAATGATATTCAGTATTAGTGGCGGATTGTAATTGAGAAAAGAGGATAAAAGAAAGTATAACAGGTTATCATGGCAATCAATCAAAATCATTTATTCGACGACCTGGATGGTGTTAAGTGCGCCATTGTAGAAAAGAACTGTAAGCCCGATAGAGTTGAGTTTTTGAAAAAACTGTTGGAATATAACCACTTTAGGGTTGTGGTGGTAAGAAGCCCGGCACCTAAGGCCCCGCCGGTTGCTGCGGGCGCTGAAGCACCGCCGCCACCAGTTGCACCGGATACTTATACGGTGGGAGTTACTAACCTTGCATTCAATTCCACAAATGCCATTTTTGGGCGCCTGCTATATACGCCTGATGGGCATGTGGTAACTTTGGCTTACTGGCAGCAGAAAGAAGCTGTTTCCAGCGATTCGGTACCTTATTTTGAGAAGAAAAAAGGTTAGGTAGCGGAAGCGATTTTTCAGGTAAGCATCCGGCAGCCAACTCACCCCGTTCTACTGATACTCCTCTCTTTTCTACTATGCTTTACCCAATTTTCTATCTGGCTTTGAAACCCCCGAAGGGTAATATGATTTGTCCTGGCAAACGAGTCTAATCAAGTCATCCTTTCTGTGTTTACGTGCATTGTAGGATGCGGGTACTATAATACTGCCAACAATTCGGGTTTAATTCAACAAATGATTGGGCAATATGTCTAAGAAATAACTCTTTTCGGGGAGTGAGGAACGGCCAATACAAATTCAGGTTTCAGATTGGAATCCAATTATTCTATGGCTGAAGCCTAACATTGCAAGCTTGCCGGGCTTTGTGATTTTTATACATTAACTATCCCTTTTTGAATGGCACTTACACAAGCAACGCTTTTAGCCTACAAATGGGACTTTGTAAACAGAAAGCATTAATAGTGTGAATTTAAGTTAGGATTTTGTTTTGGTTAGATATTATGTTTATACCACAGCGTTTGCATAATACATTACCTCTGAAAAGCGATTAGCTATTGCGGGGAAAAGAGTATTTCAGATTTAAGATTGATGATAGTATAGTTTGCTGATTTACAAATTAGTTTGTGGTTATAAACATTGGCGAAGCAGGTATGTGCAATACAAGCGTTAGTATGTTATTTACACTGAACGTTTGATGAGGTTTCTGCGTAATGGAAAGGGAGAAGTTTTGTGTAAAACGGTAATCCATGCAACCATTAAAAAAAATAGCAGCCAGAAAAAAAGCCCCGGCAGCAATTAAGTTGGCTGCGCTCAGATTGTGGGTACTCATATTTTTTCTTTTTTCAGTTAGCTGCACTTCGTTCGGTCAACTGGCGGTAACGCAAAATTCAGACGCAACAATCTTATCTCAACTATTGGCAGGTTCAGGAGTAACCATTAGTAACATAACCAAAAACTGTAATACTGTTGCCAGCGGCACTTTTAATAATACCAGTTCGGATTTAGGCCTTACGCAAGGTGTTGTTCTGTCTACCGGAAAAGTTTCGGGTATTCCACAACCTGCCAGCAGTTTTGCTTCTACAGCACTTACAGGTGCGGGCGACCCGCAATTATCTACCTTAACAGCAGGCCCTATTTATGACCCGTGTATACTCGAATTTGACGTAGTGCCCCAGGGTGATACGCTTCAGTTTAAATATGTATTTGCCTCGGAGGAATACCCGGAATTTGTCTGTTCGCAGTTTAATGATGTGTTTGGTTTTTTTATTACCGGGCCGAACCCGTCGGGCGGTTCTTTTACCAATAAAAACCTGGCAATTATTCCGAATTCGACTTTGCCGGTTTGTATTAATGCTGTAAACGATGGCATATCGGGAACATATAACGGAACAACCTGGAATTCGAACAATTGTGTTTCTTTAAGTTATACCGGCGATTATGTAAATAATATTAGCCCCATCACAAACCCCTACATAGTTTATAACGGCATGACAGTGGTTTTAAGTGCTGTTTCGGCGGTAGTGCCTTGCCAGTCGTACCACTTAAAGATTGCCATAGCAGATGTTGGCGACCGGTATTATGATTCGGGTGTGTTTTTACAGGCATATTCTGTTAGCTCGAAGCCTTATACGTTAAATGTAAGTTCGGTCGTAAATGATACCACTTATCCGGCGCTTTACAAGGGCTGTATGGGAGGAACGTTTACGGTAAGTATTTCAAGCGCACAAACATCGCCGGTTACGGTGGCCTTAAATATTTCGGGCACGGCAACCAATGGTGTTGATTACAGTGCGATACCGGATTCAATAACTATTCCGGCAGGTCAAACCTCAGTAATCATACCGGTAAGCGCTTTACAGAATAATTTTCCAGCCGGTGGCAAGAACGTAGTTGTATCCATATTAAACCAATGTTCAGGTTCGCCCATTACAAGCGATTCGCTTTTACTGATGAACAACCCGGTACGGGACCTTACAGTAAGCGATACTACATTATGTGCAGGGCAGTCAAGCCAGCTT
Organism: Bacteroidota bacterium; assembly: GCA_003165895.1. Classification (GTDB taxonomy): domain Bacteria; phylum Bacteroidota; class Bacteroidia; order Chitinophagales; family LD1; genus Bog-950. The sequence continues at coordinate 29,398 of PMXD01000280.1, forward strand.
ACAGCAACAGGAGGGAAGTCTTACGTATGGACTCCGATTGCTGGTTTAAGCAGCAGTAGTATCAGCAATCCGATTGCAACACCATCAATTACTACTAACTATACTGCTAACATTACCTGGGGAACCTGCGTGTATCAGTTATCGCAGACCATTCATGTAAGCAATCCGGCAGTTTTGCTGGCTGTTTCTCTGGCTGATACTGTTTGCACGGGAACTGCCATTCAACTTTCGGCAACTGCCAATGGGGGCGTAGCTCCTTATGCTTTTTTATGGAGTAACGGCAGCACAACCGGTAATGTCAGTAGTATTACCGGCGGAACGTTTTCTGTAACTGCTACAGATGGATATGGGTGCAAAGCTTCATCAAGCAAAAATATAGTTGAGCTAAATCCGGCATTGTCAATGGCCGTTACTAATGTAAATTGTTATGGAGCCAACACCGGAACTATAAGTGCGACAGCAGCAGGCGGGATTGGACCATACAGTTATATCTGGAGCAACGGAACCACAAATGCCGGTTTAATTAATATTGCGGCCGGTAGTTATAATGTTAAAGCTACAGATGCAAAAGGGTGCACTGTAACTAATACTGCCTTGGTAAATCAACCATTGTCGGCGCTGGTTCCGGTGGCTACTACAACAGGCAATGTAAGTTGCTTTAATGGCAATAACGGGGCAATCAGCTTAACGGTAACCGGTGGCACAGCGCCATATATTTACGACTGGGCCAGCGGAGTTACTACGCAAAACAGAACTAACCTTACAGGTGGAACTTATGATGTTACAATAACTGACAGTAAGGGTTGCTCAGCTACAACCGCCGCCGCAGTTACAGAACCCAATCAGATATTATCTGCTAACACTACAACAGCTAATATTAATTGCTTTGGCGCATATACCGGCACCATTAGTTTATCAGTAGCGGGGGGAACATCTCCTTATACTTTTAACTGGGGGGGTGGCGTAACTACGCAAAACCGGAGTAACCTGCCTGAAGGAAACTATATTGTAACTGTTACTGATGCAAACGGATGTACTACGACAAATTCAACTACTATAAGTCAGCCTGCTGCGGTTTTAAGCTCCACTTTAACCCCGGTTGAGGTATCTTGCTTTGGAGGACAAAACGGCTCCATTAACACGAATGTAACCGGTGGAACTGCGCCATACTATTTCAACTGGAGCAACGGTGCTTCAATACCTGATATTGCCAATCTTGCGGCGGGTAATTATGTTGTTACGATAACAGATGCAAATGGATGTTCGATAACAAATTCGGAAGTAATAGTTCAACCGGCCAGCTCTTTAAGCGTTTCGGCTTCGGCCAATAACATAAGCTGTTTTGGTGCAAATAACGGTGCTATTAATCTTACAACAACAGGAGGCACACCGGCTTATGCTTATAGCTGGACGGGCGGTGTCACTACACAAAACCGAACTAATCTTGCTGCCGGGAGTTATGATGTAACAGTGACGGATAGCAAAGAATGTTCGGCAACTGCGGCGGCAACAATTACACAGCCGGTGGCTGCTTTGAATGTAGCGGCAACAACTACTAACATTAATTGCTATGGCGGGAACACCGGCAATGTTAATCTAACCGTTTCAGGAGGAACAACGCCTTATACTTATAGCTGGACCGGTGGCGTAACCACGCAAAACCGGAACAACCTAACTGCGGGAAATTATAGTGTAACTGTTACAGATGCGAATGGGTGTTCCACTTCAGTTGCAACAACAGTTACCCAGCCAACGGCGGCGTTAAATGCAACTGTAGCCAGCTTGAATCCGGTGCTTTGTTTTGGGGGCAGTAGTGGTAGCATACATTTGAACGTAAGTGGTGGTTCTTCGCCTTATGATTTTGTCTGGAGCAATGGCGCTACTTCGCAGGCATTATTAAATGCAGCTGCGGGAAACTACACGGTTTCAGTTACTGATAGCCATGCATGTTCGGTTACGGCATCGGGGGTAATTACGCAACCTGCTGCGGCTTTATCAGCCAGCTTATCGACATCGGCGGTAAACTGTAATGGAGGTAGCAATGGCGTAATTACTTCAAGTGTAAGCGGGGGAACTGCCCCTTATTCATTTCATTGGAATGACGGAAGCGTAGTTCAAAACCGGAACAATTTAGGTGCCGGAAATTACCAGGTTGTTGTTACCGATGCTAATGGGTGTTCTATCCAGGAATCAACTGTGATTACTCAACCTGCATCAGCATTAAATGTTACGGAAGGTTCAAATAATGTGGTTTGTTATGGAGGCAATAATGGCACTATCCAGGTGAACGTAAGCGGAGGTAGCTCCCCTTACAGCTATAACTGGAGTGACGGTTCAACTGCACAAAACAGGGCCGGTTTGCAAGCTGGAAATTATGTTGTTACCGTAAAGGACGCCAATACCTGTATAGCAACTATATCTGTTGCTATTGCTCAACCGGCCAGCGCACTTTCCGTTACTCCTCAGTCTTCAGCAATTAAATGTTTTGGGGGAGCAACCGGAAGCATCAGCTTAAATGTGGAGGGGGGCACCTTGCCGTATTCCTATAATTGGGGTGGGGGAGTAACTTCAGCAGCGCGTAATAATCTTACAACGGGAGTTTATACCGCCAGCGTAACAGATGCGAACGGATGCAGTACTGTTCTTACGGATTCTATTGCTCAACCTGCATCAGCGGTTCATGTTTCTGTGATTCAAAACAATGTTGGCTGTTATGGCGATATGAATGGAAGTATTACTACTACCACCAATGGGGGCGTTGAGCCATATAATTACACCTGGAGCGATGGTTCGAATGCTGCAAACCAAACTAATCTGAGCCCCGGCAATTATTTGTTGACGGTAACAGATGCTAATGCCTGCACCGCTACTACCGAAGGGCAAATATCGCAGCCTGCCCAGACTTTAAAAGCGCTGGCCGCTGTTATTAATGTAACGTGTAATGCCGAAAACAATGGTGCCATCTCTTTAAATGTAACCGGTGGTACGCCGCCCTATTTCTTTAAATGGGATGGCAATAACACCAGTGAGAACCGCACGCAATTAACAGCTGGCAATTACCAGGTAACGGTTACAGACGCCAATGGATGCAATGTGGTTGAGCAAAATACCGTTACCCAACCGGCACCGTTAGTTGTTGCATTAACGGCAACGGCAGTTTCCTGTAATAACGGAAATAACGGCAGTATAAATTTATCGGCCATTGGTGGAACACCGGCATATACCTACCATTGGGAAAATGGGGGTTTGGCTCAGAATCTTAATCAGTTAACTGCCGGTAGTTATGCGGTGACTTTAACTGATGCAAATTTATGCACTACAACTGCATCGGCCAATGTCAGTCAACCTGTAACCGGCGTAACCGTATTGCCAACCGTAGGCAATGTGAGCTGCCTGGGTGGAAATAACGGAACTATACAATTGAGTATAAGCGGCGGAAACGCACCTTATACTTTTAACTGGAACGGAGGAATAACAACGCAGAACAGAACCGGATTGGTTGCCGGTAATTATGTAGTATCAGTTTCGGACGGCCATGGTTGTAATGCAACTGCTTCTGCCACCGTGGACCAACCTGTTAGCGCAGTAAATGCTGCAGCCACATCGAATAATGTAAGCTGCTTTAATGGTAATAATGGTGCTGTTAATCTGACTGTTGGGGGAGGAACTGCGCCTTATGCTTTTGGATGGAATTCGGGCCAGCGGTTTCAGGATATAACAAATTTGGTATCAGGGTTCTATTCAGTAACTGTAAACGATGCGAATGGATGTTCGGCGGAGGCATCGGCAATGGTAACTCAACCCACAGCAGGAATTAGTTCTTCCATAGCAACTCATAATATTAATTGTTACGGCGAAAACGACGGCAGCCTGAATTTGACTGTAACCGGTGGAACATCTCCTTACTCTTACGCATGGTCTAACGGCGCTACAACACAAATCATACAAGCCCTTACTACAGGAATTTATCATGTTACTATTACCGATGCAAAGGGATGTAACGCTATAGCAGTATCGTCAATAACCCAGCCACAATCGGCAGTTGCTGCCGCGGTAGCTGCATCCGGGGTTAATTGCTTTGGTGGTGCTAATGGGTCGCTTACTGTACAAGCTTCAGGAGGTACTGCCCCTTATACATTTAATTGGGGAAATGGCGTAACGTCACAAAATCGCACCGCGCTAACATCCGGAAATTACACCGTAACGGTAACGGATGCTAACTTATGCAACACCACTGTGCAAGGTATAGTTACCCAACCGTCGTCTGCTATAACAGTTGCTTTAACTACGAATAATGTTAGCTGCAACAATGGTAATAATGGCTCTGTAAATCTGAACGTAAGCGGTGGCACTGCGCCATACAATTATAACTGGGGTGCTGGTATTACATCACAAAACCGCAACGGCCTGAGTGCCGGCAATTATGAAGTAACAGTAACAGATAGCAAAGGCTGCTCAGCCGCTGGCCAGGAAACTATCAGCCAGCCACAACATGCGGTATCGGCTATTGCCAGCGTTGCTAACGAGGTTAGCTGTTATAACGGTAACAACGGCAGTATTACGCTGAACGTATCCGGCGGAACATCTCCCTATACCTTTGATTGGAACGGCGGGGTAGCCACAGAAAACAGAGGTAATTTACCGGCAGGCACATACATGGTAACTGTTACCGACAAAAACGGTTGCACCGGTACGGCAGCCGCGGTAATCACCCAACCTGTATCAGAATTATCTGTTGCCGACCAGGTAACCAATATCGCCTGCTTTGGTGGGGCAAACGGTGCGGTGAATATTAATGTAACCGGTGGAACCGGCCCATATACTTACAACTGGGGCGAAGGCATAAACACTGAAAACAGAAGCAGCCTTGCAGCAGGTAATTACGCAGTAACTATTTCAGACAGCAAAGGTTGCGAAGTTTCCATTTCGGCCACGGTGGCCCAGGCTACGGGTGCAATAACCCTGGGCGATGTAGCAAGCGCGGTAAGTTGTTTTGGTGGAGATAACGGAAGTATAAAATTAGCTATAAGCGGTGGTGCCAATCCGTATAGTTTTGATTGGAATAGCGGAGTAACAACGCAAGACAGGCAAACGCTTGCAGCCGGTACCTATTCTGTTACTGTTACGGATGCGCATGATTGCACGGCTACAACCAGCATAACAATAGCTTCCCCGGATTCAATTTCATTAACGGTTACGGAGACAAGTCCAACCTGTTATGGAACTGACAATGGTAAAGTTCAGGTTAATGCAACCGGCGGAACTCCGGGTTATCAATTTGCATGGAGCACTGGTGCGGGTAGTTCGAAAATTTCAAATGTTGGCGGAGGTACTTATTCGGTAACGGTTACAGACTTGAATGGATGCACAGCAAAATTGAGCAGCATTGTGCTTAGCCAGCCTGCGCAAATTAATCTGGCGGTAAGTGTAATCAGCGGAGCGTGTGCAGGTGAAAATAACGGCCAGCTTAGTGCTGTTACTACAGGTGGCAATGCACCTTATCAATACCAATGGAGCAACGGCGCAGTAGTTTCGAATGTGAGTCACCTTAATGCAGGTAATTATGTTGTTACTGTTACAGATGCAAATTTTTGCACCCAGGTGGCCACAGCAATTATCAGCAATTTTGCCGGAGTAGCGGGCAATGCGGTAACCAATCCGTTGCCTTGTCAGAACGCTAAAGAGGAAATTGACCTTAGCATTACCAGCGGAACCGGGCCATATACTTTTAAATGGAGTGACGGGACGACCACGGAAAACCTGAGCAACGTTCACCCGGGTAGCTATGCAGTTACCGTGCAGGATGCTAACGGATGCACGTTTGATACCACTTTGGTTGTTGAGAACCTGAATAATTTTAGTGTAACAGCAAGCGGCGGGGGAACGATTACCCTGGGCGGAAACAGCGAACTACATGCTACAGGCACTGGTTCGGCCCAAACGGTTTTTAACTGGACACCCGGAAGCAGTTTAAGTTGCATTACCTGCGCCAATACTTTAGCCCAACCAGCAGAAACAACCACATACACAGTTGTTGGAACAGATACAAATGGTTGCAGCGCCAGTGACACCGTTTCTGTAATAGTAATTGAAGATTATACGATTTTTACCCCGAACGCTTTTACTCCGAATGGAGATGGAAACAACGATTATTTCCAGATATTCGGCAACCTGGCGGGTATAAACTATATTGATATAAAGATATTTGACCGGTGGGGAGAAAAGGTATTTGAATCGGAAGAACCAACCTTTAAATGGGATGGAACTTATAAAGGAGTGCTGCAGGCGCCACAGGTATTTGCCTACGAAATGAAGATAGTATTCAACGACGGGCATAGTGATTTGCTGAAGAAGGGGAGTATTACGTTGATAAGATAGGGCAGTTTGCGGTATTTAGTTTACCCTCCTAGGTGTAACGTAATCCGTTTATACGCGTGTTTCAGCCCTTCCGTCCCTGCTGCGCCTTGGCCAAATTTTGAGCTCAATCTGCTAACAATCATTGCCTTGTGATTTTAAGTCTCTCTATGGGAAATTCAGAAAGGCTTTGGGGTTCCCTTCGCTCGCGCTCAGGGCGGGCTTTCCGCTTCAACTCCTCCTTCGCAAAGCCTCAGTCCGGGGTTTCCACTTCAATCCCTAACCCGAAAAGACAAGGGGGGGGTAGGTAGCAGAAAAAAATCATTAATTAATTGATTATGAATATTTACGTTAAATTTTAACAAANNTTATTGCTGTATTATCAATTTCCCCAAAGCCGACCGCCCTGCACTGTCAATAACCCGCACAAAATATAAGCCCGATGAAAACTGCGCAGTAGCAAGCTGAACATTCTGCTGCTGATAAGGCGCATTTAAAATAACCCTGCCCGTGGCATCCATTAACTGTACCGTTCCACCGGTTACGCTGGCGTCAACAATAACTGTTACGTAATCTTTGGTTGGGTTAGGCATTAGTTGCAGGCCAAAACTATTGCTGGCGCCGGGCAACAAAATACCTGCAACGGCCGAAAATTCAGCGCTGGCAACATTGGTAACTACCGGTGGGTTATAATCAAAATAAATGCTGGCCTGGTTGTTTACCGCCGGCCCGCGGTTACTGCTAAGGTTATTGGTTACATTAACCATAAATTCAACAAAACCATGGCTGCCTGCCTGGCTGGTGGTGCTATCGGGTAACATAATATCATAAAAATCAAACTCTAAAATACCTGCCCCCTTTAAACTGTATTTAACCGGGTTACTGCTACCCAGCAACCTGAAACTTGCTGCATTCAGGTTACTATCTAAAGTATCGCGCACCACTATGTTTTGGGCTGCAGCGGTGCCTGTATTCTGAAAGTGTATAGTATAAGTTAAAGCCTCGCCCTGTATAATATNNGCGAAACCGTTTTCTCATTCGGGTCATAACTGTTAACGGCAACCTCTACAAGTGTATCCACATTATTTAGTGGGGTATAATCACTTGAAACATTACCTACAGTAGCTATTGATTTAATACTATCCGTAGCCTGCGCCGCCGTATCAAACACCAGCGTTACTGCAATATTGCCTAAGCCAAACGGTGTTAGGCTATAAGCCCATTTAGCCGTATGGCCTGTAACATAAGCAGGCGAAGGCACCGCCGAAACAAAACGATAAGCCGTATCAAAAACATAACTAATGGTATCGGTAACCGTAAGAGTGCCGTTGTTTTGATAACATAACCAGTGGATATTGGTATCTCCCGGAAAAGGCGGGTAAGCCGAGCAAACCGTAACAGACATATCTTGTATAGTACTATCTGGCGCAATACCAAAGTTATGACAGCAAAGCGAACCGCCGGGGGCTATGGTATATGATGATGCCGTTGAAATATGGTAATACAACGGCGCAGTAGTTGAAATGCTATGCGATACTGTTGTATCTACCTCGTCAATAACATAATACCCGGTGCTATCGGGGCTAACCGCAAAACCATCCGGCGATTCTGATACATTACTGATAGTAAACCCCGGCTCACCAATATCCTGTACCCCATTATTGTTAGCATCGCTAAAAACAGTGCCACTGATAGAATTAAAACCCGTGGGATTATAAATACCCACCACATTAGGGCTGCCAGCATTGCACGGCATCCAGTAAAGGCCGTGCTTATCAAAATAACCTGACAAAGAAGAAGCAGCATTTTCGGCCCCGGTTGGCCCCCACTGCAACTGAAAATTGTTTAACAATATGGGTGTCCAGCTAAGGTCAGCATTAAGCCGGTAAAAATAATCGAAGGTATCTCCTAATGCATACAATGAACTATCAGGCCCCGGCAAATACAAGAACAGTCCGCTCGAATCATTTTGCAAGGGTGTTGGCAACGCAACAGAATCATACGTACTGCCATTAAACCTTACAATGTTATTCGAATTTTCAGCTAAAAAGTAAAGCCTGTTGCTGCCATCAACAATCAAATTATCGGTTAAATAGTTAAAGTCCGTGGTTGGGTAATGCGTCCAGCTTCCGCTGGCATATTTCATTAGCCCATAATGCCCGCAATTCAAATAAAGTGCGCCGGTATAATCGCACATACCTGATAGTGCGGTTACCGCACTATCGCTGAAACTGCTGTCGCTTGTAAACGGAATACCCACACTGTTCAAATAAATTTTATTATAAGTACTGCCATTATATTTAGTAACAAAAAAAGAATCTACACCCCCGGTATAGTTAGAGTAATAAGAAAGGATATAATCATTTCCATGATGGTCGTCAATTACCTGGGTAATGCTGTAATTTGAACCTGTTTCACCGGGCAAATTAAAAAGGGTAAATGTTCCACCAACACCCCGGTATAACTCAGAATCTGCACTATACCACATATCATTTCGGCTGTCAATCAAAAAATAATTTACCTGGCTAAAACCATTGCTATCTGCAAAATTGTAATCTACGCTACCATTATGGTTTACAAAATGCTGCACATTTACACTGTCACTTTCAAAGCCGCTAAACCAGGTTTGGCCGCTGGTATCAACCGCCATACAAACCTGTAAAGTAGTTTGCGTAATGGGGTCAAAGATAAAGGGGTTATAAAATTGCATGTTGTTTTGGCCATAAGCGAAGCAACTAACTGCAAAAAGTAAAGCGAATAGAATGTTTCTCATTATGCAAATTTTATACTATTGAATAATCAGTTTCTGAGTGTACAAATCACCATTGTCATCTGAAAACTGTAATTCATATACACCACTTGAAATGCCGCCTCTTCTAAACATAATTCTGTTTTTACCTTGGTTTTCAAAAATATTTTGAGCAACAGTTTCGATTTTCCGCCCAGTAATGTCAAATAAACAAATTGTTACGCTTGATGTATGATCAAGACTAAAATCAACAGTACAAGCATCAGTGAAAGGGTTTGGATATACTTGCATGCTGAAATTATCAGTTGTAACTCCACCAGAATATTTAACCATTTTGGAGTTAAATTCGTTGGCTACCAAATCTTTAAGCTCATCTTCTACGTCCGGGTCGTTAAGGTATTCCTGTAGCATTTGTCCCAAATAATAACGTACAGAATCATCTTGCAGATAAACTTTAATAGAATCATCATCTAAATCGTCTCTTAGTTCACTTTGCTTAGGTCTTGAATTTCTTCTAGGTATGTCGACATTGCGAATTACACCTGGGTTTTCATTACCTGGGCAATCCATTCTTGCTAAATCTGTTACTGTGACACTACCATAAGTTGCCTGATAAGGTGGAGTCATTAAAATATGTGGTGCCGCAAATGTCACCCGAGCTCCAGGATTCAAAACCCCATTTAAAAGCCAACTTTGAGAGGCCTCGAGTCTTAGCGGATGAGCATTATTGCCAATCGTTTCTGAATACCCGTTCAAACTGATATTCTGAGGAAACTGGGCGGTTGGTTTAAAATTTCTATTCATAAGGTTACTATAACCGTCAAACACAAACGTAGCAGTTGCAGCATCAATGTATTCACTAGGCCATTCTAATGTATATAAATTGAAAAGCAACATATAACCTAGGCCATTATTGGCATACAAATATGGAGGAGTTGTCGAAGGTTGAACAGAACAACTGAAATTCGTCAACAAATTTGTGTAAAACTCATAACTATTAAACGGCTCTGTTCCGTTTAAAACGGCTTGCATTAAATCAAGCTGGACATTATATCCTACAGATCCATCAGTGTTATATGCCTTATCGGCAATACTGCCAGGGCAATTTGTGCAATCGCCGTACATATTTCCAGCAATCGCTAAGCCTGCAAATTGTACATCATTTTGTTCTTGGGAATTGTTAGGGTTATATGTACCATTAGGATTTAAATATTCTGAATATGTCTTAAAGCCTGCCCAAACAGAACCGCCAAAAAGAATGGAATATGCATTCTGATATGCAGCCGAATTAGAATATCCGGTTATTCTTCTCGTAGCTTTTGCCAGCAAATATGACCTAGAAGCAGAGGCGGATCCTTTACACACAGGTTGATTATCCGGGTTTGCTAACCTCCAATATCCACTTAAATTATTATTAGTCCCACGTTTATAACTGTTTCTTATCCACCTACAAATAAGATCGGATTCCGAGTTTGCCGTAGATTTCATGGCAGTACAATTAGCATTACTACCTAACAGTTGAGTTACAAAAGCTAAAGCCGGTAAAATATAACTGGCGTTATCTTGACTCATTACCCCATCATATCCTTGTCCCGCAAACTGGCCATCATGGTCACAATCATCTAAATCATAAGCGCAAGCCCGATGTGAAGAGATTAACTCATTTGGGCCAAAGTTCGCTCCAAAAGCCATATCATATGGTACATCGTCCCGGTAAAAAAAACCATCAGGTTGATTGCTTTCCGTAGGATATTTATCTGCAGAATAAGTATCAAATCTTATAAGAGCATTTAATGCTAAAGCTAGTTCACTCTCAGTAGCTATGGTAGATTGACCCGCATTATTTAAAATCAGCCACTCAGTTGCCAACACCTCTATGTACACGGCCAAAAGAGTCGGCACTTGATCATCAAAAATCACTATACCAGACTTCAGGTTAACTTCATTAAATAATTCATCAATCTGGCTTTGACACGGATTAGTTTGAGTGCCATGGCTAGGAACATTTACAGTGCCAAAAAATGGATCAGGACCTGGATTCGGACCAAATGCAAGTTGAGTTAACGGAAGAGTTTTATATGGATCAATTACTTCCCAACAAGATTGATAATATGTCGCAGAAGTGTTGTATCCATAAATATCATACATTTCAATACCAGTTGCCGGTACAGAATTACCAGCTGCACTCCCTACTACTAACATCCCGGGTTCCCCGAGTTTATGTACATAATCAGGTTCCCACGGAACGTGTTGATCAGTTATAATATTATCACCTAATAAATGATACCTGTAATTCCAATACTTCTGTAAATTAGCTAAGTAAGTGCTGTTATTAAATTGTCCATTGCAAAATCCTATATTTAGCAATATAATACCCGCTAATAAAAGATAGTTTTTCATATTTAAAAGGGATTAGCTTGGCAAAGGTCGCCATCATCAATTATCCGTTGTAATTCTTTTTTAGTCCCGCAACTTGCATCTAAATTAGGATTGTAATAGGTAAAACCTGAATCACACTGGTAACCGATAGTATGATAATAATTCACTGTATCGTTAAACTGAGCCAACCCATATGTTATGCGTCCAACCGTATCTGCCCCAGAAAAACATATAAAACTTGTTACTCGCGTTGAACAGTATAAACACTTTTTGCATCCCGTTGTAAGTAGTAAAGTTGAAAGGAATAATCCAAAGAACATTTTTTTTATCTTTCCCATACTTAATTAATTTTAACCATCCCCGTTCTTCCAAGTGTGCCTTCAGGCCAACTTGGAAGTTTAAATGAANNAATGATACCGGTAATTCCAATATATCCGTAACCAGGTTAAATCATCACTGCAAGCACAGCTAAGCGCATTTGGGTCAGGATTTACTGGTAAGTTATACTGGCCTAAAACGGCTGTAGGTATAATCAAGCACAAATACCACACCTTTATGTAAACTGGGATTCGATTAAACAACTTAAACATAATAATACATTATTTTTTCTTTAATTTATTATTAGCGAACAAGAATCACGAATTGTTAAAGCTGGGTAAGCAAAATTAGTATCGCAGGAAGTTGCCCCGTTTGGGGGATCCGGATAAAACGAATATGAGGTGGTATCAATGGTATACCCCAAGCTTTTATAGTAATTAATTGAATCTCTGAATAATGAAGTCCATTGAATATACCCAATATATATAGTATGACCGTTTTTCGTAGCCTCAATTGTACCTTGAAAAGCATAGCAATGAAAACATTTTTTGCAACTTGATATCGCCAGCATTGTTACAAGTATTATAAGTAATATGGCTTTAATTTTGCTTTTCATATCAATTAATTTATTTTTCCCATGGAAGCTAAAATGAATGTTTAGGTTTTCTGACCCAAACATCTTGCAATGTCGTCAAATCAATTTTTACCCCTCTTCAACAACTCCTCAATCTGCGCATCCTG
>PMXD01000025.1 GCA_003165895.1 Bacteroidota bacterium
GGCCCCAACTGAGCCAATACCAGTAATCCCGTTGCTCCGGTGTAAGGCAGGTTATTAAAAAGCAGTTGGGGCACGGTGCGTTTAACGGCTTACCTGCATTTTCTCCTTTTGAGAGGACGTAGAATGTGAGTGTATTGGAGGCATTGCTTCCATTGTAACTTTTGATGTTTGGCAGGTTCATAGCTGATGTTTCCAGCCAAAGCGGACAAAGTGGAGGTGGGGACTTTTGCTAGGCAGCAGGTTATTGCGTGGCCAAGCTGTCAAGGTTTGCAGTTAAAAAGTTTTTCTCCAACAGAGTTACACAGTCCTGAAACCGGCGCTATCCTTGCAATAAATAGTGTACGTGCCGGTTTCTGGATTGTGTTCCCGTAATAAAAGTTTTTATCTGCAACTCGCCGCGACCTTTACAGCTTGTTTGCGTTGCCATACCTTTGCCTGGCAAAAGTTCACACCGGGCATTAGCTATGAACCTGCCGAAAAGTTGCATTGGTTGCTTTGCCTTTACGCTGTGTGTGCGCTATATCAATTATGATGGTGTAAGGTTGCGGCGGTAAAGAAATTGCACCGGTATAGTATACATTGTTTGCTGCAAGAGTGTAACCTGAGCGGAGCGGGTGGAGCGGTTTGCAGCAAATAGTGTATTCGCGTATATAATTTCTTTACGGCCGCAACCTCTGTGCGGTGTGGGGGCTGTTGCGTTAGGGATTGAAGGGAGCTCCCGCGACCGGAAAGCCCGGCCGGAGGCAACGCCCTGATTAATTGATTCGCTATGAAAGTTTGGTTGTTATTTCAGTAGTGAAAAAGCAACCAAGAATTTCAGTAGTGAAAAACGGAACGGGAATTTCAGTAGTTATTTAGCCTTAGATTTATCATAGCCAGCCAAAAGGCCAATTCCGTAATTTCAGCTCAAGCAACCAGATGGTGTGTTTGTGCAACTTCGCGAGATATGGGCGTTTGTATGGCTGGGTCATGCGCTTTGCGAAATAATACCACCAAATGTTAGCACAGCATAAGGGGGTGAATAATAAGACTTGAGCTTCTAGCATGGTAGTGGTTTTACTATTTGATGGCAATGTGGGTATACGCAGGTAAGGTGTGATAGCAATTGTTCGTGCCCATTTTTACAGATTCCCGTAGTGCCGGGGAGGAAGCTTGCACACATAGCGGGTTTTGATACCGGCTCAATATTCGGAGGCACAAAACCGGTGTTAAACGGATCTTCATTACAAAGAAAAGNNTGCCATGGCTGTTTTGGGTTTCACCTTGTTGGAAATTGTGCCAGAATTCTGCACAGGTAACATCGTCCCCGGTTTGTTCGGGCACCTGTTGCGGTTCTTCGTTCCATGCTATCCACTTGCCATGGGAATAAGTGCCGCCGTAGCGATCATAAATTATTGTCACGGGATAAATTAAGTTTTTCATAGCGCTATCTTATTTTCGTTTGTGAAAAATGGGGGGGGTAGAAACATTGAACTGCGCGGCTAATTTGCGTAGTATGCCTTTGCGTTCTTTAACGGGCATGCTTTGGAACTTCTCGATATAACCGGTTTCTTTACGCTTGTATGCCTGGCGTTTAATTTTATCATCGCCAAAGAACTGGTAATCGTGTAATTCATCCGGCTCGGGATAGTTCATGTAAAGGCATTCATCAACCGGGCCGTTGTGGGTTGCAACGCGGTAAGTCATTTTCCGGAAGCCGTGATTTTGCAGGCCGTCGTATTCTTTGCAGGGGTAGTGCGAAATGGCAATCATTACATTGCTCATTTGCGTGGTTTCGATGGCCCACTTTATTAAATCGGCATGTTGTTCGTCCGTCATNNGTCCCAATAGGTTTTCAGGCCTTCGAGGTTCGGGTCAATGCCATAGTTTACCATTGCGGGCAGTTTGTGGCTCATTACAGCGCACTTTCCTAAGAACCCTGACACAAATACATCGTGCACCGGTAATTGATTAATAAGCCTCTGATACACGCCTGCGCTGTGTTTGTTTCCGGGGTAACTTTCGGCATCGGGTTTGGCCAGAGTAGTGTTTTCTTGCTGCATGATAGCAACAGGTATTAAAATCTCCGTTCCGGTTAGGGGGCTTAGCGGCCCTTCATCGTTATCGATGGGGATTACTGTTACATCGGGGAGCGAAGTATCTAACGGTTTAGCATTTGGTGCCTGGCGAAGGTCTCCGTCGAGCATCCACCACTTGCAGCACTCCCACATTTTGGCACCTTTAATTTTATCCTTTAGTTGCTGTTTACCGCGTTGGATGATAACAGTACATAAGTCCTTATCCGGGAGGTATTCTTTTACAATGATGTTGTTGCCAACTTCTACAGCGAAAGCATGTGCCAGAAATGGAATGACACAGGTATACTCACCGATAGGTACTTCTTTGGCTGTTGGCTGGTCTGGTGTAGCATCAACAAGTTCAGTTTGACTTGTCGCAGGCTGTATTTTTTCCTTCTTCCCGCCTAATGGACCGGGTTTGCGTTTAGTTTCTTCCATGTTGTGTTACAG
>PMXD01000062.1 GCA_003165895.1 Bacteroidota bacterium
TCCCAAATGTGCCACGTGGAACAATTTCTTGTAGGGGCAGACCCATGTGTCTGCCCTGCATTTCTGAATTTAGGAGGCAATTTGATTGTGCCACGTGGAACAATTTTAAACCCCAAGCTTAACAGGTGTTATAGTGCGATAAGCCAAAACAATTTTTAATACGCAGAGTAGTTATCTTTGCGCTCTAAAACCAAGAAGTGTTTAAAGAATACGATGTAATAGTAGTAGGCGCCGGCCACGCCGGTTGCGAAGCAGCGGCGGCCGCAGCCAATATGGGCAGCAGCGTTTTGCTGGTAACCATGAACATGCAAACCATTGCCCAAATGAGTTGTAACCCCGCCATGGGTGGAATTGCCAAAGGACAAATAGTGCGGGAGATTGATGCGCTGGGAGGTTACTCAGGCATTGTTTCAGACAAAAGCATGATACAGTTTCGCATGCTCAACAGGTCTAAAGGCCCGGCTATGTGGAGTCCAAGAACACAAAACGACCGCATGTTATTTGCCGCTGAATGGAGAAACATGCTTGAACAAACCCCCAATGTAGATTTCTGGCAGGATATGGTAGGGGGTTTGCTGGTAAAAGATGGCCGCGCTTGTGGTATTAAAACAGGCATGGGTATCGAAATCCCAGCCAAATCTGTAGTGCTTACCAATGGTACTTTTTTAAATGGACTGATTCATATTGGCGAGAAGAACTTTGGTGGGGGCAGGGCAGGAGAGAAGGCCGCCCATGGAATCACCGAACAACTAGTCACTCTCGGATTTGAATCAGGCCGGATGAAAACAGGCACCCCACCCCGTATAGACGGCCGGAGTTTGGACTATACCAGGATGGAAAGGCAGGACGGCGATGAAGATGTAACCGGATTCTCCTTCAAGGAGGGAGTAAATCCTTTTAAAAACCCAGCTAATAAACTCGTTCAACGCAACTGCTGGATGACCTATACCAACCAAAAAGTGCATGACCTGCTAAGGACGGGCTTTGATAAATCCCCCATGTTTTCGGGTAGAATTAAGGGGTTAGGCCCCCGTTATTGCCCCTCAGTAGAAGATAAAATAGACCGTTTTGCTGATAAAGACAGGCACCAGTTATTTGTTGAGCCTGAAGGATGGAGCACCGTAGAGATATACGTTAACGGTTTCTCAACCTCCTTGCCTGAAGACGTACAATATAAAGCCCTGAAAGAAGTGCCCGGCTTTGAGAACATGAAGATGTTCCGCCCGGGCTATGCCATTGAATACGACTATTTCCCACCCATGCAGCTAACCCAAAGCCTGGAGACCAAGCTGGTGAAAAACCTGTTCTTTGCCGGGCAAATAAATGGTACCACCGGCTATGAAGAAGCCGCCTGCCAGGGATTAATGGCAGGAATTAATGCACACAGGGCCGCAAAAGAAGAAGCACCGGTAGTATTGGGTAGGTCAGATGCTTACATAGGAGTGCTGATTGACGACCTGATAAACAAAGGAACCGAGGAACCTTACCGCATGTTTACCAGCAGGGCAGAGTATAGAATACTGCTGCGCCAGGACAATGCCGACCTGAGATTAACCGAAATTGGCCATCAAATTGGCCTTGCAGATAATCAACGCTTGCAAAACGTTAGGGCAAAAAAGGAAGCCATCAAGGCAATAGGGGAGTTCATTTCCAACTACCCGGTTAGCCCTGATACAATTAATAGTGCACTGATTGAAGTAGGGAGCGCCGAAATAAACCAAAAAATTAAGCTCGATAGGCTGCTTGCCAGGCCACACGTAGATCTTCCTTTACTGCAAAAAGCATTACCCGAGTTAAAAACTATGCTGGATAAATACAGCAAAGACGTAGTGGAATCGGCCGAAATAGAACTGAAATATGCCAGCTATATACAAAAGGAGGTCGAACTGGTTGAGCGTATGGGTAAGATGGAGAATATTAAACTGGAAACAGACTTCGATTATTCAAATCTGAAGTCCCTATCTATTGAAGCCAGGCAAAAACTAGCGAAGATAAAACCCACTTCACTGGGTCAGGCAAGCAGAATAAGCGGAGTTTCACCTGCTGATATGTCAGTATTACTGGTCCACATGGGCCGCTAAAGCACGTTCGTGAGAAAAAGAAAGGATCTTTTGAAGATTATTGCTACCCTGAATTGGGTGATGGTATTGCTATTTGCCATAACATTCAGCAACTGCGCCAATGAGAAAAATCCGGAAGGAGGAAAGAAAGATACTACTCCACCCAAGGTAAAAAAGATGTCACCGCCCAATAAAAGCCTCCATTTTACAGCCACCAAAATCGACATTACCTTCGATGAATTCATTAAAGCAACCGGTTTTGCGCAAACTTTAATATCCCCTCCGCTTGATAAAAAACCCGATTATAAGGTATCCGGTAAAACATTAACCATCAAATTCAAAAGCCATTTACGCGACAGTACCACTTACACCATCAATTTTGCAGAAGATATTAAGGACTTAAACGAAGGCAACATCCTCAACAATATTACCTACGTTTTCTCTACCGGTGCCTTTATCGATTCGCAAAAAGTGAGTGGAAAAATAATATTGGCCAAAGATAACACCCCTGCAGATGGAGTGATTGCTTCACTTTACCCGGTTGATTCCATCAACGCAATCAGAAAATCAAAGCCCTATTATTTTGCCAAAACCGATAAGACGGGAAATTTTAAAATCAATAATATCAAAGCCGGCCAGTACCGAATATTCGGGTTAAAAGATCAGAATTACGATTACCTGTATAACCAACCTAACGAATTGATAGCTTTCAGCGATACAATTTTGGACCTAAGAGACACTTTACCTAAAACAGTGGAGCTCCGTTTATTTGAAGAACGACATGGCAAGCTAAGTTTTATGGGCGAAAAGGCCATGAAGCCAGGATTTGTGCAATTATACTTTTCGCAGCCACTGAAATCACTTACGCTCGAGTCAAATATCAGCACAGATAAAGATTTTTACTATTTCAATGCCACCAAAGACACTATAAACTATTGGTATTCAGCATATTCCGAGAAAAGGGCCAAATTGTTCCTCGTGGCAAATGATACCCTGAAAGACAGCGTGAGAATCACATTACAAAATATTACTGCTGATTCAATAATACGAAATCGTAAATACGCATTAACCCCTGATTTTCAATTAAATAAAGGCGCATCAGCAGCATCCAGCAAAGAAATAATTAATACTCAAGAGCTGTTTAAACCGCTTAAAATTTCTTTCACCTATCCTATCACAGGAATAAACTCCGCTAAGGCCTTTCATTTATTCGAGGATTCTGTTAAAAAAGACCTGCCTGTTAAATTCAGTATTGACTCGCCCGGTAAACAGGCTCTGGTTTTCGATTTCCCGAAAACCGAGAACACCAACTATACTCTCGATGTTCCGGACTCGGCCTTCCAGGATTTATTCGGCACGTGGAACACCGCCTTTAAATACAAGTTCAAAACAACCAGCAAAGACAATTACGGAAACCTGAACGTAATTCTAAAATCCCCGCACCCCGAAAAAAATTACATAGTAAAAATCCTTGATGCAAGCACCGATGCCCTGATTGCCGAAATTCATATCGGTAATGAAACAGAAAAAAAATTACTGATAGAGAACGTTCCGGCAGGAACGTACAAAATAATTGCCATTGACGATGCCAATAATAACGGCGTATGGGACACTGGTAACTTTAAAGAAAAAATACAACCTGAGCGAATCATCACATTTAAAGATACCTATAACCTTAAAGGGGGCTGGGATTTGGATATAGAAGTACGGCTGTGAATACAGTATTAAGTATAGAGTATTTAGACAAAGGCAAACACCCTTTCCGATAAGTTTTCTCCGATGAACCAATCCTCAAGTCTCAATACTTTATACTCAATACCAAATACTCCTCTTTGCTTTGCAAAAAATAGCACGTATCCTTGCATCATGGCACTGGTAATTCCTGTTCACGGCATACACCCTAAATTTGGAGCAAATTGCTTTTTGGCAGAAAACAGCACCGTGGTTGGTGATGTTGAAATGGGTAACGATTGCAGCGTTTGGTTTACTGCTGTTGTACGTGGAGATGTGAACACAATCCGTATTGGTAACAAAGTGAACATACAGGATGGCGCCATCCTGCATTGCACTTATCAAAAAGCTTCCGTAACCATTGGCGACAATGTATCCATAGGCCACCGGGCCATAGTGCATGGCTGCACTATACATAACAATGTTTTAATAGGTATGGGCGCCATTGTAATGGACCACGCCGTAATAGGAGAGAACAGCATTATAGCCGCCGGCGCCATCGTTTTGGAAAATACCATCGTGGAACCTGGTTCTATTTACGGTGGCATACCCGCTAAAAGGATTAAATCAGTTGACCAGGAAAAGTTTACCAGGATGATTCAACGAATTAGCAATAATTATATTATGTATTCGGGATGGTTTAAGTCGCCGGACATTAATGACAAATAAACGCACACATGGAAGATTTGAATAAACAGGAGGAAGTTGTTTTGGTAAATGAGAACAATGAAGTATCAGGCTACCTCGAAAAACTGGATGCCCACCAACAAGGATTATTGCACCGCGCCATCAGCGTAATTATATTTAATGCCCGGGGAGAAATGCTGATACAGCAACGCGGCCTTAAAAAATACCACTGGGCCGGTATCTGGAGCAATACCTGCTGCAGCCACCCACGCAAAGGCGAAACATTTAAAGAGGCCGCCGAACGCAGATTGTTTGAGGAGCTTGGATTTAAAACCCCCCTTACCGAAGCCTTCCACTTTATCTATAAAGCATACGACCAACCAAGTGGCCTGACCGAGCACGAATACGACACTGTTTTTACCGGAACCTACAACGATACTTTCGAGTTTAATAAAAATGAGATTTCCGCTATTAAATGGATACAACCGGCAGAACTTGAAAAAGACCTGGAGCATAGCCCCGAAAAATATTCATTCTGGTTCAAGATTATTATGAATGAATTAAAAAATCAAAAAGTATTTTAATGTGAGTTATGAATTAGATTTCTGTCTGGCGCACTATATTGTATGGTTCTCCCATCTCTATCAGGTTACAATGCGCAGCTTTGTTTCCTGATGGAGAAGGGAGATGCCGAAGGCAGAGGGATGAGGCCGGGAAATTGCATATTTCATGTATTTGCACCATAAACAAACACTTTAAAATCAACCCGTTCGTTTCATTTTAATCCATTACCATGCACCTCATCTCCTCCGAAATAGAACAGTACATTGAGCAGCACTCATCGCCCGAAGAGGCAGTATTAAAAGAGCTTAACCGCGAAACCTATGTAAAAGTGCAAATGCCCAACATGCTATCGGGCCATTTGCAGGGGCAGTTTCTTGAAATGCTGAGCCGGATGCTGCACCCGAAAAGAATTTTGGAAATCGGCACCTTCACCGGTTACTCCGGCATGTGCCTGGCAAATGGTTTACCGGACGATGGGCTTTTGTACACCATCGATATTAATGAAGAACTACAGCCCATGGTTGAAAAATACATTAACAAAGCCGGGTTTTCCAAAAAAGTAAAACAACTGATTGGCGATGCCCGCCAGATTATTCCAACGCTTGATGAACCCTTCGACCTTGTTTTTATTGACGCCGACAAAATAAATTACAGCACCTACTACGACCTGGTTTTTGACAAAGTACGCACCGGTGGCTATATCATAGCCGATAACGTTTTATGGAGCGGAAAAGTACTGGCCGAAAAAAAAGACAAAGACACCACCGCCATTGATGAATACAACAAAAAAGTGGCCGCCGATACGCGCGTAGAAAACTACATTTTACCGCTGCGCGATGGTTTGAATATTGCACGCAAGCTTTGAGTTTTACAATACAGGAGACGCTGATTTTTTATGATGATTATGATTGAAGGCAAAAACCATAATTATAAAAGTAAATATCGCACGTTTTTCCCGGCTGTTTACTCTGTATTCCACCTCCGTGCGAAAAAGGTATTCCGGTATTACTTCCAGAAATCATAATCACCATAAAAAATCAGCTTGCCGCCTTTTCAAACCTTGTTTTGCACAAAAAAAGCTACGATGTTGCGCTAACGCACAACATTAGGTAAACATCCTCCGTTACATTATACAGCTATGTGCCATATTTTCGATATTGGCAAATACTGTGTAATACCATGAAACCAATAATCACCATAAGCTGCCTGTTTCTTCTGCTGCAAACAGCATGCGGCCAGATGAAACAGGACATTGCAAATTATATTGAAAAATATAAGAGCATTGCTTTGGAAGAAATGGTGCGCTGTAAAATACCCGCCAGCATTACCCTGGCGCAAGGCCTGCACGAAAGCAGCTATGGCAAAAGCAAACTATCTGCCGAAGCCAATAACCACTTCGGCATTAAGTGCAAAGATGAATGGGATGGAAAAAAGTTCTACCAAAACGACGATGCACCTAACGAGTGTTTTCGCGTTTACGACCACGCCGAAGATTCATACGCCGACCACTCGGATTTCCTGGTTACCCGCTCCCGTTATGCCGAATTATTTCAGCTACCTATCACGGACTATAAAGCCTGGGCACACGGCCTGAAATTATGCGGATATGCCACCAATCCCAAGTACGCCGAAATACTGATAAAGACTATAGAAGACTATAACCTCTCCTCATTCGACCAGCAGGGATTGGCTATGGTAGCTGAAAAGGAAAAACAAATGCAACCCCTGCTCACCACAGACCAACCGGTGCAGGCCAAAGCCGAAGCGCCCCAAACCACAGTAGTAGTAACGCCAGCCAAAAGCTCGCCGGCGCCAGAAGCAAAACACACACCATTTACCAAAGCAACCAGCACCGCTTTTGTAACGGTACATGAAGATGCCACCAAAAAAGAATTTATAGTAAACGGCAGCAAAGCGATAAAAGCCGAAGGAACTATTGACCCGCTTGCCATAGCCTATAATTACCAGATACAATATGCACAAGTACTCGCTTTCAACGATATAAATGAAGGCGATAAATTTAAAGACGGCGAAAACATATTTTTACAAACCAAAAGAGCCAAAGGCGGCGACCCAATATATGTAGTTCAGCCCGGCGAAAGCATGCACCACATCTCCCAAAAACTGGGCGTCAAATTAAAAGAGTTGTATCAAAAAAATGCCATGGCCCTGAACGACCAGCCACTTGCAGGAGAAACCCTCTACCTGCAGGAAAAGCGTCCTGGTCCGCCAAAAACAATGGCGTACAGCGACTTTCTGAAATCCCAGGCCTCAGGTAACAGCAGCACCCCCTCTTTAACAGCAAGTGCAAGCACCGATAACAGCGTACCCATAATAGCTAAACAAACTTACAGTTCACAATACAAAGTTGAACCCAGCGATACCCTCTATTCCATCGCCAAAAAATTTAATACAACGGTGCAACAATTACGCGCGCTCAACAATCTCGATAATACAGCGCTTCATCCGGGGCAAACTTTAGTGGTTGGGAAATAAGACCAATCTGCTTTCGTATAGATGCCAGCGGCATCATATATTTATAGCCACGAACGCGGTAATGTTCCCCGACACCAGCGGTGTCGCATAAAGGGAAACCTGACATAACCGGTAGTTTTTATACGATGCCTCTGGCATCGAACCCTCCTTTTGTGCATTGGGCTATAAATATGTTATCGCCCTGCGATAAAACCTAATACAACATTACCTACAACACAAAAATCAAAACGCTTATACA
The DNA here is from genome assembly GCA_003165895.1 of Bacteroidota bacterium. Lineage (GTDB taxonomy): Bacteria > Bacteroidota > Bacteroidia > Chitinophagales > LD1 > Bog-950. The sequence continues at coordinate 7,717 of PMXD01000062.1, forward strand.
CCAGCCGGTATATAAGCGCTTTAAGTTTATAGTTTAACTTCAGCTTAATGCGTAAGGTCGTACTCCTTAAATCCGTTTTGTATGTTCAAATCCTTTTTGGTAAGCGACAGGATGTTGAACATCCTTACCGTGGTATCGCTTCCGCCACCCAGCAGTTCAAGGTCTTCTTCGCTGTTTATCAGCGCCCAGGTACCGGTACCGGCATAAGGAGTAACGGTCGTATCCACAAATCGGATAGTATCACGTTTAATTGCAGTCCATGCAGTATCAGCTGTGTTCGTCCAGAGCGTATCCGGAGCTTGTATAATAAAACCCGGCACAAAGGTATAAGTTTTGTAAGTTTCGTTATAGGTATTATTACTACTGATAACTAATTGATAGCCTACATTGGTAGAATCCTTAAAACCGGAGGTCATATCAACGGTATTGCTGTTTCCGCTGTTATGTATAATGTACTTATTGGCCTTCCACGTGCCTTCCAGTTTCTTTACAAATTCTTTACGGTTACAGGCACAAAGTGTAACAACCAAAACGAGGAGAACTAAGAGTGATTTTTTCACAGATATTATTTTTAGGCTTTTGTAAAAACTACATATTTTTTGCTAAGTAGAACTGGGTAGTATCCGTATCCAGCTGTACGCTTGCACCGGTCAGGTCAAAAATGGTATAGGTCCTTTGCCTGGGTATATATACCAAAGTCGTATCAACAGCATTAAGAACCTGCACAGAATCTGATAGCACAAGGTTATTGTAATTATTGGCAAAAGCCCAGGTGCCACTGTGCGGGTTGAATATAGTGTCGTTATAAGTATTCCCATTGATAGTAACCGGCGTTATATACGAAATGTGCTTTTCAGTATACTGGCCGCCCGACGTAAAAGTAATAGTATAACCATAATAGGACGTATCGGTTATACTCAAAAACTGACTCGTTTCATCAACATTCTTATACAAATATTTGTAAATGTGCCAGGTACCTGTTAGGTCCTTACTAAACATTTTATCCTTATTACAGGCAGCAAGCACCAGAAGCACCGCTAAAACCACAATTCCCGATAGTTTCTTCATTCTCTATTAATTTTCTGACAGCCGAAGATAAAAAAGAAATCAATTTTAAAAACGTTTTTTAAAAAATACCGCTCTGTTCTGTTAATCAATACCTTGGGCAACCTCCTCAAAAATGCCCGATGCCCTGTTCTTCTTTACATTATCCCAATCAAAACAGCGCCCGTTCATGGCTACATAAACACCTTTGCCAAGCGATTGAACAAAGGCCAGCGCACTGCCCAGGTTAAATAACCCGTCTGAACTGCCAAATTTATAAGGCACCATAGCACCCGTTAGTACAATCGTTTTATTCAGCTTTGCCCTGCCCAGCTCCTGTGCAGTTATCTCCATAGTATCCGTGCCATGGGTAACCACTATCATTTCCTCTGCACAATCCCTGCAATGCTGTACTATCAGGTTTCGGTCTGCCGCTGTCATTTCAAGGCTATCTATCATCATCAGCGGGCAAATATCAATCGCCAGGTTACTCCTTCCCAACTGCAATATCTCCGGCACGTGCGTATGTTTAAAATACAGCTTTCCGGCTATTTCATCATATTCCTTGTCAAAGGTGCCGCCGGTGACTAAAATCTTTATTGCCATACGGCGAAAATGAGAAATACATTTAAAGTTGCCAAGCTATTAGAAGACTGTAAATTGCGATATAAGGCTGCACCCCTTTACATTTTATAACGAAAATTTCCGTCAACTATTTTTTTTCTTACCTTCGGATTACCCCTTAGAAGCTGTTTAAAATAAATCCAAATGCAATTTAACACAAAGAGCACAANNTTTTTTTCTTTAATTTTAAACAGCTTCTTAGTCGAGTAATTATCAAACCCCGGCAGATGAAACAACTTTTACCTCTCTTTTTTTTCAGCCTGTTTGCAACAGCGTTGTTTGCCCAAAACAAAACAATTAACGGAAAAATAACAGACCTGGCCACCAAAGAAGGCCTGGCCGGTGCCACGGTATTAGTTAAAGGCACCACCACCGGCACGGTTACCGACTCGCTGGGCAATTTTAAACTTACTGTGGCCCCTGATGCTAAAACGCTGACCGTGTCTTACGTAGGTTATATAGCCCAGGATGTGGCTATCAGCACTGGCAATACCATCAACGTAAAGCTTGAAACGGCAGATATACCAGGCAAAGAAGTAGTAGTTACCTCCTCTCGTGTATCGGAATCAATCATTGAGGCGCCCGCCGAAATAGAAAAAATGACAGCCAATGAAATAAAATCGGCGGCTTCCGGCGATTTCTATCAGAGCATAGCTAATTTCAAGGGCGTGGATATGGTTACCACCTCAGCATTTTTTAAAGTAGTAAACCTGCGCGGTTTTGGTGACACCCGCTCCCTGAGAACCAAACAATTTATTGACGGGGTTGATAATGAATCTCCGGGGCTTAACTTCCCTATCGGCAACATGGTTGGCTCAAACGACCTTGACCTGCAAAGCGTGGAAGTAGTATCCGGCCCCGCTTCTGCTTTATATGGCGCCAATGCCATGCAGGGACTTATCTCTATGAGTACCAAGAGCCCTTACGACTTTCAGGGCCTTTCTGTGCAGGTAAAAGGTGGGGGAACCTCCATACCCGGCCCTTATTTTGATGTACAGATGCGTTACGCCACCACTTTTGGTAAAGACAACCGATGGGCCTTTAAATTTACAGGCGAGTATACCCAAATGACTGATTGGCCGGCTACCAACGATTCGCTGAACCGCTACGGTAATATTTCGGCCGATGTAAACGTGGCCTCTGCCATACAACAGGAGGCTAATGCCCCATATTGCCCTACCTGCCCTGTTACTACGGCCCAGCATAATACCTACGCCGCGTTAACCGGCTGGCTGGCGTTTAACCCGGCGGCCAATAATTTTGATCCTTCTGAGTCGCGCACTGGTTTTCTGCACGTGCAGGCCCCCGGATATATGGAGGGCCAGCTAGCCGATAACAACGCACAAAACATTAAATTCTCAACCGGGCTGTATTACAAATTAAAAAATGACGTAGAAATTTCGGCGGTTTACCGCTTCGGTTTCGGAACAGCGGTTTACCAGGCCACAACACGCTACCAGATAAAGGACTTCATTTTCAACCAGCCTACCGTTCAGATAAAAGGGAAAAACTTTTTTGTAAGGGCTTACACTTCAACCGAAAATGCAGGCGGCTCGTATAACATTGCCCTTGCCGGGGCTTATGTTTCAGCAGATGCGGTACCCGCCTATGTTTCAGCCTTTACAAACGCATATTTTAATACCATACAAAGCCTGGTAGGCGGTTTTGCAAATTGCGCCACCTGTTTTACCTCAGGCCAAAAAGAGTGGGTGCTTGATAGCGCACGTAACGTGGGTACCAGGGCAGCACAGTCTGCGTGGCTGGTACCGGGCACCGCAGCCTTTAATGATACACTCAATAAAATCCTGCACGATAAGAACTCTTTAACCGGCGCACAGTTTTACGACCGCTCAGCCCTGGTGCATGTTGAAGGACAATACAACTGGGATTTTGTGCAATGGATTGACATTATAACCGGTGCTTCGTACCGTCTGTATCTTCCTAATTCAGAAGGAACCATTTTGCAGGATACTGCCGGCGAAAAAATAAGGGTTAGTGAGGTAGGCGCCTACCTGCAGGCAACCAAAAGGTTATTCAACGATGCCTTCAAAATTATCGGCTCTATACGCGCCGATAAAAACTCCAACTTTAATGCACAGGTATCGCCCCGCGGCTCACTGGTGTATACCTACAAAGCCAAACACAGCACACACACGTTCAGGTTTTCAGCAACCTCCGCTTTCCGCGACCCCACCCTGCAAGACCAGTATTTATACCTGGATATAGGCACCATTAAGCTAATAGGCAACCTCAATGGCCTCAACAACGTGTACACCCAAAACTCGGTTACCAATGCCCTCAACATTCTGGGCGAAACCCAAACCGGCAGTAATTCTGCTGCTGCTGAGGCAGCCCTGGTGCCCATCAACCTGGCGCCCATAAAACCCGAGCACCTTACCTCTTTCGAATTCGGTTACCGCAGCGAAATCAGCAACCGTTTATTAATTGACCTTACCGGCTATTACGGCATTTATACAAACTTTATTGGCTTTACCCGCGTGGTATCGCCTTATGACGCCACACACACCGCCGGAAACCCGGCCGATAATATTATTGCCGGTTACTACCAACCGCTGCAAACCTGGGTTAACTCTCCGGGCGCCGTTCCATCCTGGGGCGCCGATGCCAGCATTTCATACTATGCAGGCAGGGGCATTACTCCTTATATCAACTACACCTATGCCGACCTGAACGATAATAACATCAGCAATAACCAACTTACGGTCTTGTCTGGCTTTAACACCCCCCGGCACAAAATAAACATAGGCTTAAATGCCCGCAAAGTATGGAAGGGCCTCGGTTTTTCAGCTAACTGGAAATGGTTAACTGCATACCAGTGGGAAAGCCCGTTTGCCAACGGCATTGTGCCCAGCTATCATACGCTCGACCTTCAGATCTATTACGAGGTGCCAAGTGCATATTCCACTTTCCGTATCGGAGGCTCAAACGTATATAACAACAGGCATATTGAAGCCGTTGGTTCGCCCGAAATCGGGGCACTGTATTATGTAGCTTATTCATTTGAACTGGCAAACCTTAAAAAGCAGGGAAAGCAGGCGCAATAAAACATAATTGCGTTTTTGTCGTATAAAATAACGAAAGTTTTAAACAGGCCCTTTTCGTTATCCATCGTATGAGAAAAACTATTAATAATTTCTTTTTAACCGGTTTTAGTAACGCCAGTTATTTTGAAAGGCGCAAGGCAACTTATCTCTTCTACATCATTTTATCTACACTTCTTTTTATTACCATAACCACGGTTTCGCAAATATACCTGCACCTGGGGCCGGTGTATTTAACCGCCAACTTAATAGCGCTAACCGGACTTACCCTATCGCTCATCTTTTTTAAGCAAAAAAAACAAATGCTTCGGGCCACTTCATGGCCTGCTCCATTATGATAAGCATAGCCCTGGAGTCTTTCCTGCTTGACGGCCAAAGTACCGACCCCTCTATCCGCTACAGGCTTTACATCAATTTTACCGCATTACTGGGTGTTTATTTTATCATCCTCTCTTTTTTCCGCGAAAAGAAATACGTACTGTGGTATGCGGTGGCATTTGAAATACTCCTGTTTATACACGCCGCAATAATTTACCACCAGATACATACTATACCCAATATGGGCGCTTATACCTTAGAGCATTTCTTTGCAATTTCAATTGGCATGGTCATTATAGCGGCTACCTGCACATGGCTGCTTTCTTATATGGAGGCCCTGCTGCAGCAGAATACGGAATACGCCGAACGTTTTAAGTTGCAGAACGAAGAGCTGGAAAAAATGGTTGAGCTGCGCACCCACGCACTTCAAAGCTCGAACAACAGCCTGCGCGAATTTGCCTACATCGTATCGCACGATTTAAAGGAACCGCTGCGCACCATATCAGGCTTTGTTACGCTTATAAAAAAGGAACTGCACAAACAGGGCCTGGATGACCATGAAATTGAAGAATACATACAATACGTTACCTCCGGTACCCGCCAAATGGAATTATTAATAGACGATATACTCACCTATTCAAAATTAAATGAGGCTGAGAAAAAACAGGAGGATGTAAATATGACCGGCATAATAAGCATGGTACGCAGCCGCCTGGCCAAATCTATTTACGAAAGCGATTGCGATATACATTTAACCAGTATGGTACCGGTTAAGGGAGACACCGCCATGCTTGCACAATTGTTCGAAAACCTGCTATCAAACGCTATTAAATACCGCAGCCCTGAGCGCAATCTGAAAATAACTATTGGCTGCACCAAGGGGGCCAACTTTGTGCGCTACTATGTACAAGACAACGGAATTGGCATACCTGCTCAATATTTCGACACCATCTTTAAAGCTTTTAAAAGACTACACAGCAAAAGAGAATACGAGGGCACCGGTGTAGGCCTGGCCATCTGCAAAAAAATAGTTGACCTGCACGGTGGCGATATGGGCGTAGAAAGCATCGAAGGCGAAGGCAGTACCTTCTGGTTTATGTTGCCGTTGGCTTATACAGACGTTCCGGCAATCCATCCGGGGGTGCATGTTGCCGGAGATATGATTCAAATTGCTGCTGTTGCTCTCAAAGAATTTTAAGCCGGCGTATATACCCTTTTTTTCTTCTTCTTTTCCCCGGCAACCTTAGCCTTTTTTGCCTTATAGGAGCGAATATATTCACTAATCCCTTTCCGCTCCTCATCTGTTAAAGGCTTGCTCTCTATTATAAAATCTACCCCTTTAGGTTCCTTTATGTATCCCATACTAAGTTACGTTTTAAAATATTTTTCTACCAAAACTTTTGCCGGCCGTGTTGAAATAATCATTCGGTGCCCACCAAAGTGATATGCTCCTAATGTTTTTTCGTAGTGGTCAATTAATCTGGTTTTAGCCGTAAAGGCAACAAATCCGTCAAATCCGTGTTGAAAGGATATTTTACAGGCATGTGCTACAAGATTACCCGCTACTCCTTCATAAAGTTTGTTCTTACCAATATTGAAAGGAGCACTTTCAACTAAATTCATGAAAATATGATCCTCTTCAAGTGATATGCTCAAAAGACCTTGAATAATATCAAGATTATTAGCTATGCTAAGTTTATAAACTTCCTTTTTGTCATCATTTAACTCAGATTTCCAATTAAAGTTCCAACCATTTTTTCTGGTAATGTGTTTCGCGTCCGCCAAGGTAAAATGAGAAACTTCCGTCTGAAAACTATCTCCTGAAATTGTATTCAGAATTGAGTTTGTCAACCTGTCAATAATAAAACCAAGTTGCTGCCTTTTCACTCTGAAAATTACAAAAATTAATTGACTTACAACAAATCTCCAAACACAAAAATATCCTTAGACAGAATTTCCGGCAATCCACCCCGTAGTCCAGGCGCATTGAAAGTTAAAGCCGCCGGTGATAGCATCAATGTTTAATACCTCTCCGGCAAAGTAAAGCCCCGGTAATTTTTTGCTTTGCATTGTTTTAAAATCTATCTCATCCAGCTCCACACCTCCGGCGGTAACAAATTCATCTTTAAAGGTTGATTTACCTGTAACCGCAAACCGGCACATGGCCACCAGGTGCGCCAGTTGTTCAATTTGCTTATTCGATAGATCGGCATAGTTAAACAAAGGCTTATTGGCAGTAACCAAACCCGAAAGCCGCTCCCACAAACGCCGGGGAATATTAAATAAAGGATTACCGGTTACCATTTTTTTAGCGTGCCGCCGCTTCACCTGTTTAATATCTTCCAGCACCTCCTGGTAAGTTTGCTTACCGGCCCAGTTAACTTCAATTTCAAACTGATGATTTTTTTCTGCAAGTATTCGTGCCCCCCACGCCGAAAGCCGCAAAATACCCGGCCCGCTCATGCCCCAATGCGTAATCAGCAATGGCCCCTCAGTTTTTAACTTAGTATCAACCACCGATACGGCAGCGTTTTCAACCGACAACCCTTCAAGCCCTTTTATGCGCGCATCGTTGATATTGAATGTAAACAACGAAGGCACAGGTGGCACAATTCGCAACCCAAGTCTTTCCACCATATTCCATATCCTGGCCGATGAACCACCGGCAACAATAACTGCATCCGCCAATATAGCGCTGCCGACCGTGGTGATAACTTTCCATTGAGTGCTTCCACCCACAGGTGGAAGCAATTCCTCAACACCTAATTGTGTTTTTACTTCAACGCCAAGGCGCTTTACCTCATTTAAAAAACAGTTGATGATGGTTTGCGAATTATCGGTAACAGGAAACATCCTGCCATCGTCCTCTGTCTTTAATTCAACACCCCGGCTTTGAAACCAATCAACCGTATTAGAGGGGTTAAACCGGGTAAACGGCCCCAGCAATTGCTTTTCACCCCGGGGATAATATTTTACCAACTGCCTTGGCTCAAAACAGGCATGGGTAACATTACACCTGCCACCACCGCTTATTTTTACCTTGGATAATAAATTAGGTGAACGTTCAAGAATAGAGATATGATAATCAGGATGAGCTCCGGCACAGGCAATGGCTGCAAAAAACCCCGCTGCCCCTCCGCCAATAATGATTATGTTTTTACTCATGAAATGCGGGTATAAAGTAGCAAGTATAAGGTATAAAGATTAATACAAACATCACCGGGTGCATATCAAATTGTCGTTCGATAGACAAGTGGTTGGCGGGGACGCCAAACCACGAGGACTCCCGGTTTGGCGTCCCCGCCAACCGGAATTTCTGCGGGATAGGGACAATTTGATATGCACCCACATTACCTTATATTCTGATTCAGTCTAAATATTTTATACTCAATACTAATTACTATTCCTCTTCAATTACCTGGTAAATATCGCGCAGGTTGCGGCCAAGTCCGTTGTAATCCAGGCCGTAGCCAACTATAAAATCGTTTGGAATTTCAATACCCACATAATCAACTTTTACATCGGCCCGCAAAGCAAGGGGCTTGGTAAGCAAGGCCGCTACTTTAAGCGATGCCGGGTTTTGCAACTGCAGTTGCGGTAAAATCTTTGAAAGGGTATGCCCCGAATCAACAATATCTTCAACAATTATAACGTGCCGGCCTTCTATGTTTTGGTTTAGCCCAATAAGCGTAGTTGCGTTGTTATTTGATTGGGTACCGTGATATGAAACCACCTTTACAAACGATAGTTCACAATCGAGTTTAAGCTCCTTCAGCAAATCTGCGGCAAACATAAATGAGCCATTCAATACGGGCACTATCAATGGCCTTCTGCCAATATAGTCAGCATTAATCAGTTGGGCTACAGCCCGCACCAATGCCAGAATTTCGCTCTCGCTCTTATACAGGCGAAAGGACTTGTCTCCCAGCTTAACGAGCTTCTCCATGTCCATATCAGTTCACCAAAGATGTAAAAAATTGCCGGAATATGACTAAAACGCTGATTCAGGGGTGTATGACAAATTTCCCTTTNNCAGCAATGCAAAAGCATCAAGAGCGAAATTTGTCGTACACCCTGATTCAGCCTTATTTCCTCAGCTCATCCTTAAAATACGATTCAAACTTTTCAATCTTAGGTACAATAACAAACTGGCAGTAGCTGTTGGTATACTTATTTTGGTTGTAATAATCCTGGTGGTAATCTTCCGCCTTATAAAAATTGGTGAAAGGCGTAATTTCGGTAACAATAGGAGCATTAAAGGCACCGCTTTTATCCAACCCTGTTTTTACCTCTACCGCGACTTTAAGCTGGTCTGCATTATGAAAGAAAATAGCCGAGCGGTATTGTGTTCCCTCGTCATTTCCCTGGCGGTTAAGTGTGGTGGGGTCGTGTACCTTAAAGAACACTTTAAATATCTCTGCCAGCGAAACTACGTTTGCATCATACACAATCTGCACGGCTTCGGCATGGCCGGTAGTTCCGTTGCAAACCTCGCGGTAGGCCGGGTTTTTAACGTGGCCGCCGGCATAGCCTGAGGTAACAGAAATAACTCCGTTTAATCTCTGATAAATAGCTTCTACACACCAAAAACAGCCCCCTGCCAGGGTGATGGTATCTAATTTTGCATTTTCGCTCATAGCCGGTTTAGATTTAACTTTAGTTTTAGAATCGGTACTCTTCTGCGCACATGCCGTAAGCATTATGGCGGCAAGGATAAGGGTTGGAAAAACAGATTTAAGTTGCATGATTGTTTTTCTTGTTTGTCGTATAAACAAACGGAACCTTACAAAGTTTTGCGGGGAACCTGCCGGAAGCATAATAGATAGTACGCACAAACAGCCTAAGGAAATTTCTTATAGATATCCTTGCGAAGAAGAAACCGAATAAGTTTTATTTCATTCGCGTTTACCCTCAAACCAATTCTATAATCCCCTATTCGTATTGTGAAGCAATCACTTGCCCCTTTTAATTTCTTCAAATTTGGAATTTCTGCAATGGTGTTGCAACTTTCTATGTGCTCAATTACATCCGCAAGCCTTGCAAGTAATTTCTGATTGCTGACACCAGCAATGTCTTTCTCAAAACTCCGGTCAACCAATACCTTCATTTCTTACGCAATTTGGCAACAAAATTTTTGGTATTTACATATTTGCCGGTTTCACCTTCCTTAATGGCATTAACCATTCCCTCGTCTTCAATTTCCTCAATTGTTGCCACCCGTCCTTCAAGCTGCATTCTCTTGATCAGCGAGAGAAGCCATTCAGATTCTTTGCGCGATTTTGTCTTTACATATACCCCGTGCATAAGCCTATATTTAATATCGCAAATTTAATCCTTCCTAACAAAACAAAAAAACCGCCTGAAACGATTGTTTATTGCATTACCACATCAATCGCCTTCCCAACCGAATGGTCTGTTGTATAATTCAACCCAAAAAACTTTGCAATAGTAGCCGCAATCTGATTGGTATAGTAATGTTTACCTTTTGAGAGTTCTCCCTTTGCCGGTGTATCGGGCCCAATAACCGCCATCCAAACCTGGTGGGCATCGCGCACCAGTGGGCCATGATGATGCCAGAATGTTTTACCGGCGTGACCACGGCCATGGTCGCAGGTAATAATCAGGGTGGTTTTATCTTTATACTGTGGGTCAGTTTGAATCATGTCCCACAGGTCCTTCATATAGTTATCGAGCATGTTGGCGGTAGCAAGGTAGGCATCATACTGTCCCTCATGCCCATAATGGTCTGTTTCATCAAAGCCGATAAAAGCAAAGCGCGGGTGGTTACGGTGTATATACTCTTTGGCAAAGTGATAAGTGATGGTATCCACCATCGCCCATGGATCAGGCGGAGGGCAGCTGGTTTCCCATGTTTCATAATTTACCCCACCACAACTTGCACCGGTGTTTGAGCATTTAAAGTTCACATACACTGGCACCGNNAGGCATCCCAGTTGGCAATGGCCACCAGTTTATGTTCAAACTCTTTCTGCCCGGCTAAAAAGTCAAAGATGTTTTTGTTGGGGTTATCGCCATAATTGTTGCTGTTGATGCGGATATCCTTATGCCCTGTAAAAATCTCGTTATAGCCCGGGAAAGAGAATTTATACAAATTGGTAAGGCTCATTTGGCTACCCAGGTGGCGGTTACCTATCAGTATGCCTTGTTTGACAATCGTGCTCCAGAAAAAAGGCATCAGCCGGGTTCTTCTTTCCTGTGGGGTAGCGGCCCAATACAGGCCCTTTGTTTTAGCGGTGTCTTTAACCTGTTTGGTATCGTTTATCAGTACCTTATCGGCGCCGGTAAACAGGTCCTGCCAGCGATAGCCGTCAAACGTTACAAGAATTACATTTTCGGTTTTGTGCTTTTGGGCAAAAGCAGCGGTGCAAACAAGCAGCAATGCTGCAACTAATGTTTTTTTCATAGATATGTAAGTGCCGCCAAAATTGCAGCACTTACCTGAATATATCATGAAAACCACCTAAAGAAATTAAATATCACCGGAACTACAGAATCCCTTCTGTCTGATTCGGTTCATTCTTCTCCATCAGGTGGCTCAAAACGCGGCCCAGTCCGATAAACAAAAACACGCATCCAAAATATATCACCACGTTGTCCCCACCACTTAAAACCGTGCGGTCTAAAACATAGGCCACCAATAGTCCCAAACCCACGCCCAGCGCGGTAAATGCCGAACGGAGCGGGCTCCTCCTTCTTTTCGGAAATTCCATTTTAGATACATCCATACCGCGGTTAATCATTTCCATTCGTTCCTTGCTTTTTAAATAAGCCATTGCAAACGCCAGGCTTAACCCGCCAATTATAGCAACTATAGGTATCATAACACCCAAAATGCCTTCTAATCTTGTTTCTATCATTTCCATGCCTACCATAACTTTAGTTTTTTTTTGTTTTAAAATAATTTGCTTACAAGTTTAAGACCACCACATTTTAACCCAGGTTACAGAAAAAATAAAAAAAGTTTTCCGGTAACCTGTTTACCTTACAGATAGTCTAATTTATGTGAGCATGACAAACCTGGTTCCTGACGACCTTCTTATAAGCCGGATATTAAACGGTGATAAGGCTTCGTTCAGAACATTGGTTGAACGTTATCAGAACCTGGTTTTTACCATTGCCTTCAGAATAACCAATAGCAGGGAGGAGGCAGAGGAAGTGGCTCAGGATGTGTTTATGAAAGTATATAACAGCCTGGGGAACTTTAAGGGCGATTCTAAATTTTCAAGCTGGTTATACCGGATAGCACATAATACAGCGCTTACCAAAATAAGGGGCCATAAAGAAGAGTATAAACAGATTGACACAACAACAGATTTTTATTCAGGTGCGGCAGTTTTAAATGAGGCAGAACAAAGTTTCACTAAAGAAGATTTGAATAAAGCGATAAACATGCTTGACCCGGAAGAGGCAACAATTATAACCCTGTTCTATTTATCTGAACAGAGTTTAGATGAAATAGCACAGATATTGAATATTGAAGCAAACGCTGCCAAAGTGCGCCTGTTCCGCTCACGTAAAAAGCTGCGCGAAAAAATGGAGTTGATTGGATAGGAGTCCGTTTTATGGTCTTTATGTTAGGACAGTCCTAGCCAGCCGCAGAGTCCCCCATTCCGCAAAGCCGGAAAGGGGAGACTCTGCGGGGAAGGACTTTCGGGGAAGGGCCTTTAAAAATGGAGTTGATTGGATGAACCGCTAATTTTAAATACTGATTATGATAACCGACGAGCAAATTTGGAAATACCTGGACGGAACCCTCGATGAGGCCGGCCGGAAAGAAGTAGCGCAGGAAATAGCGAGCGATAAAACCACTGCGGATTTATTTCAGGAAATCTCTGCGTTGCATAAATCATTAAAGGCCGATACCCTGCTTAAACCCTCAGCATCGTTTACCGATAAGGTAATGGCATCGGTTTCAATGGCGCCGGCTGCCGCTGCTCCGGTAAAACTTTCAATTAAACCGCTGCTGATGTTTGCGCTACCGTGCATTGCGGTGCTGGCAGCCTGCGTAATTTATCTTGCCAATAGCAATGTTCAGGTTTCTTATAGTTTTCCGGTGCACATCAGCATGCCTGTATTCTCAAATATGAAGATGTATTTTATCATTGCTGATATTATCATCCTCGCATTTTTCCTGGAGGCTTTATCAGATTACCGGTTCAACCGTAAAACCTTTTTTTCTTAACAGCAATAACGTTCAGCGGCAAGTAAGTTTAAACTTCTTTCTAGAGAAAAGCAGACTGCAGCTTGGAAGGGTGTATGACAAATTGTCGCAATCCCAACAGCCGCCCCTTCCGTCCCCTAAAGGGGAAACCAAAGCCAAATACACGGACTGTCGTAGAGGCTATATTTGGCTGTTCTGCGTTGGTTTCCCCTTTAGGGGACGGAAGGGGCGAGCCCGGTGCAAACAAGGACAGTTTTTATGTGTCGCGTCAATTTGTCGTACACCCGCTTGGAAAGGATGGGTGGTTTCCGGGAAAGGGGTCTTGAGAAAATAATAGCTTGATAATCAATCGGGTAATAAAAAAAGTGGAAACCACCCCCACCCCTTTCAGGCCCTTCTGAACCGGGTATAGACCCGCCAAACGAATGAAACCTTTAGGTCCCCGCTCTACAGCACCGGTTCAACCGTAAAGCCTTTCTTTCTGAGTAGGCCAATAACACCGGCATCTCCGGGTAAGTGCAATGCACCGATAGCAATAAAAGTAGGTTGCTTTTTAATGAATTCGCCTATCCGGTTGGCCATGCGTTCATTCCGGTCCAGGACCAACGCTTTATAGAACTTCGCATCCTTTTTTGCATCATCGTCATTAACCGAAAGACTATCCAGGTCCTGGTCTAAATAATATTTCAGCACTTCCTGACCGCTGTTTTTATTTACCTGGAATGAATCCACTTCCTGCGTAAGCATATCCGCCTGCTCCTGAAAAGACAACGTACCCAATGCACTTAACTGTTCGGCTGCCGTTTCAATACCGATTATTTTCTTCTTCGCCTTCTTGGCTTCATCATGCAAATAAAGGTCGAGCACCGGGGTATTTCCGTTTAATGCCGTTTGATCGAGCCCCATACTAACCCCCTCAAAAATAGTCATTACTATAACCGGCGCAACATTGTCAAACATCGACATCGGGAAACCAATCTGCGCAGTGCATATTGAATCCAGGTAACCATACTCTTTGGCGGGTATCATTTTCTGCAGGCTATTGCCCTTGCCCATCATCATTTTACCCATCAGGCCCATCATATTCTTTTCGCCATCAGGGTCTATCTCCATGGCATATACTTTCGAGGCATCAAAATATGGCCGGGCACGCTGGCTCATGCTTATAATCCGCGCATCGGCTGTATGCATGGTGCCATATAAGTATGAGGTGTCTTTAAGGCCATTGCCGGAAATCTTCCAGAGCAGTGATTTATACTGGGCCTGCGCCTGGCTGGCGATTAATAAAAGGACGAGGGCCTGAATTGCTTTTTTCATTGTTTCACGTTTAGCTTCAATACAAGCCTCTCCCCGACTACGCTTCGCTGGTCGACCCTCTCCATTCTTCGAATAGAGAGGGCAAATTCGCCTTATCACCGTTGGCCTCTCTATCGCTTGCGATGGAGAGGGTGGTCGCACGAAGTGCCGACCGGGAGAGGCCTGTATTGAGATTCAAAAATAACCGAACTCCATACTTCGCATTAATTTTCTGTTGAAAAATCAGTTTTATTAGCAACTTTGATTGGCGTATTGACAAACTAATTCCTGCAATTATAATTTCATGATAGTAATAGACGATAAAACCATTAGCGACGACGTAGTTGAAGAACAATTTGTTTGCGACCTGAATGCCTGCAAAGGCGCCTGCTGCATTGAAGGCGATTTTGGCGCTCCACTTGATAAAGACGAGTTGCCCATTCTGGATAAAATATACGAAATCGTTAAGCCCCTGCTAACCGAAGACGGTATCAATACCATTGAGAAGCACGGCAAATACGTTTATGTAAAAGAAGCAAAAGAATACTGCACCCCGCTAATGGAAAAAAGCAAGGGCTGCGCCTGGCTGGCACACGATGAAAAAGGTATAGTTATCTGCGCCATTGAAAAAGCCTACCGGGCAGGTATGATTGATTGGAAAAAACCAATCTCGTGCCATCTTTACCCTATCCGGATAACCAAATACAAGCACTACGACGCCGTTAACTACGAGCGCTGGAATATTTGCAAGGCGGCCTGCAGAAACGGTAAAGCCTTAAAAGTGCCGGTTTACAAGTTTCTGAAAGAGCCGTTGATTCGCAAATACGGGGAAGACTTTTACAATACGCTGGAGCTGACGGTGCAGGCGAAATTCAAAAAATAAATTGTCTTCTCTACTACTCAATACCCCGTTTTTGTTATAATGATTTTGGCACAAAAGCGTTTATCTGTTGTTCTGAAAGGTATTTTCGCTTTAATTAAACTGTCATTGCGAAGCCTTTTCAAATAATAAATTTTAGAAAAAAGGCTGTGGCAATACTTTTTATTTTTTACGGGAATTGGCTTCGCAATGACAGCCGCTTTTAAACAACAATGGCAAAACGGTTTAACCCCAAAGATTTCTGGTCGGTATTTAAATGGGTGCAAATTGCTTTGTGGTCGTTTATTTTATTGATTGTGTTGTTTTTTGTGGGCGTCAATTATGGCCTGCTGGGTAAGTTACCGGACCTTGATGCTATCCAAAACCCCAACAACTCGGTTTCAACCAGTATCTATTCATCCGATTATGAGGTGTTGGGTAGCTACTATACCGAGAACCGGATTGAAATATCATACGATGAGCTTTCTCCTTACCTGGTAAAAGGACTGGTAGCTACCGAAGACAAGCGCTTTTACGAGCATAGTGGCATAGACCTCAAAGGCCTGTTCCGCGCCATTGTTATGACCGGGATTTTACGACGCGACGAAGGCGGCGGCAGCACCTTAACACAACAGCTGGCCAAAAACCTTTTCCACCAGGACTTTGCACATGCCAGCAGGTTTCAGCGGATGGGCCAGAAGATAAAGGAGTGGGTATTGGCTGCCCGACTTGAAAGAACATTTACCAAAGAAGAACTGATAAACATCTACTACAACACGGTTGAATTCGGCTCCCTTTCATACGGCATTAAAACTGCATCGTTTACTTATTTTTATAAAGACCCGATTGACCTGAAACCGGAAGAAGCCGCTTTACTGGTAGCTATTGTAAATGCCCCTTCCAGACTAAACCCAAAACGGTATCCTGAACGCGCCATGGTGCGCCGGAACCTGGTTTTAGACCGGATGAGCGAAGCCGGTTTTATTACCAAAACACAGTGCGACTCGCTGAAACAAAAAAAGATAAAACTCAATTATCATAACCCCGACTACCGGACGGGCCTGGCCACCTACATGCGCGAAAACCTGAGACAGGAATTACAAAACTGGTGCGATAAGAACCCCAAACCCGATGGCAGCAAATGGAATATTTACGAAGACGGCCTGAAAGTATTTACTACCATCGATTCGCGCATGCAACGCGATGCAGAAGATGCCATGGCCGAACATTTATCGCAGTTACAAGACCAATACTTTAAAGACTGGCACGGTAAAGACCCCTGGAAGTTCGGCTCAAAAGCAAAGCCTGATTTGCTGAACAGAATGATACACGAAACAGACCGGTATCAAAGCATGAAGGCCGATGGCAAAACTGAAGAAGAAATAAAAGAAGCCTTTGCTACAAAAATACCGATGACCATTTTTTCGTGGCATGGCAATAAGGCTGCCAGTGTAGATACCGTAATGAGCCCGCTTGATTCTTTACGGTATTTTATGCAAATCATTCAAGTAGGTTTTATAGCCTGCGATGCCAAGACCGGTGAAATAAAAGCATGGATTGGCGGGCCCAACATCCGCTACTTTCAGTTAGACCACGCCAAAAAAAGCACCAAGCGCCAGGTGGGTTCAACCATGAAACCATTCCTATACGGCTTAGCACTTGAAAGAAATTACGAGCCCTGCACAATGATACCTTACCTCGCCCCGGAATGTGCTGGTATAGACGCCAGCTGGAACCCCGAAGGAAGCGGTAAATTCCAGGAAGGAGAAATGGTACCTATGAAAGATGGCCTCGCTTTCTCTGATAACCGGATAACCGCCCGTATTATGTGCGATATAAATGACCCAAAACTGCTGGTTGACTTTGCCCGCCGCTGCGAAATTGAAAGCCCGTTAGACCCGGTACCTTCACTTTGCTTAGGCACTGCAGATATCTCTTTGTACGAAATGGTGGGCGCTTATACCTGCTTTGCAAACCTTGGCACTTACAGTAAACCTTATTTTATTAAAAAGATTGAGGACAAGGATGGTAATGTATTAGCAACCTTTGGAGAAACACATAAAGAAGCAATACCCGAAAAAACGGCTTACACTATTACCGAAATGCTTAAAGCCGTAATCAATAAAGGCACCGCCGCCCGTCTTCGCCCTAAATATGGCCTTGATATGCCGCTGGCTGGTAAAACCGGTACTACCCAAAGCAACAGCGATGCCTGGTTTATGTGTTATAACCCCAACATCGTTGTAGGGGTTTGGGTGGGTTTTGAGCAGCCCAGTGTGCATTTTGCGGGTAACAGCTCAGGAGCAGGCGCAACCGCAGCTATGCCTATCGCCGGCGGCTTTTTGAAGCGAATTTTTGCCGACCGGACCTTAATGGTACCGCGCAATGAGTTTTCTTTGCCCAGCGATTCAAGTTTTACGCTCAATTTAGATTGCGCTCCTGTTCCAATCGATACTGGTCAAAAAAAAAGTCTGGTAATAATCAATAACATCATAACAAAAATAAAAGATGCCTTTACAATCAAACCAAAACACGGGGAAGATAATACTGATACCATCGTTTCTGGGCGAGGACGACGCAAGCATCATTTGCGACTCCGTAAAAACGATAGTCCATCCCATGACTGAGTTTATCGTCGAAAACGCAAAAACTGCCCGCCGGTATTTACGCGCAATAGGCTACAAAAAGAATTTTGATACCGAAGTTACCATCCGCGAACTGGATAAACACGCCGACCAACAAAACTGCGAATCGTTACTGCAAAATGTTTCTAAGGGTATTGACTGCGGCCTGATATCAGAAGCCGGTAACCCATGCATAGCGGACCCGGGCAATGAGATAGTAGCTTATGCCCACCAGCGAAATATAAAAGTAGTTCCTCTGGTAGGCCCCAGTTCAATTTTACTTGCACTGATAAGCAGTGGCTTCAACGGTCAGCAGTTTTGTTTTAACGGTTACATCCCCATTCAAAATCCCGAGCGCAGCAAGAAGATAAGAAACATGGAAAGCCTTTGCCGGGGCACCACACAAATATTTATGGAAACCCCTTTCCGTAATCAAAACATGTTTGATGAAATATTGAAAACCTGCCAGGATGATACCATGCTATGTATAGCCTGCGATTTAACTTTATCTACCCAGTTTATAAAATCACAATCTGTTAAGGCCTGGAAAAAAACGGATGTGCAACTGCAAAAGCGGTATTGCATTTTTTTGTTGAGCAGGTAATAATCCGGACGAAGCCCGGATTGGCTGTTTCCCTACAGAGGGTGATGGCCATGAGTGATGTAGAATTTGGTTCTAAATAAAAAGAGGTGTCATTGCGAAGCCTTTTCCATAGTAATCAATTAGAGTAAAGGCTGTGGCAATCTTCAACTTTGTCTCGACAGCACACTGACCATAAAAGACAAAGTTGAAGATTGCCACAGATAATAACTTGTTTATTTTTTACAGGAATTATCTTCGCAATGACATCTATTTTATTTTAAATACAAAGCCACTGCCTAATCCTGTGACATACCCCCCCAGAGGGGAAATACAACAGAGCCGATGGTGGGACTCGAACCCGCGACCAACGGTCGAGTAGGCAAGGGCAT
>PMXD01000044.1 GCA_003165895.1 Bacteroidota bacterium
ATTTGTTTGTTCTCTTCCCGTGTATTGCGCTGGCGGGGCGCTTCCACAAAACTGGCATCTACCATGCGTCCTTCATTTGCAAAAAAGTGCTTAAGCAAAATAAAGAGGGGGTAGGTAGCAGTTTTTTGTTAAAATTTGGTTTAAATAATTTATAATCAATGCTTTACTTAAAATTTTCTGCTACCTACCCCCCCTGGGTATCAGGCACTTTTAGCAACCATCTTCAACCTTCGGTTGGTGTGGGCTGTTGGGTTAGGGATTGCAGCGGAAACCCCGCAGCGATGCTTTGGGAGCGAGGAGTTGCAGCGAAAAGCCCGACCCTGCGCCTCGCGGGGGAACCCCACAAAAATAGTTTACATTCGCCCCTTCGTTTGCGGCTGGTGGGCTTGTATATAGATGTGCCGCTCAATTATTTCCCTCAAACCTTTTGAAAATACGGGTAAGTGGTTATATTTGCGTCCCTTTTTAGCGGAAGGGGTGAGGGGCTATTGGCGGAAGTTGAGGCTGAAAGACTCTCGTAAATTTTGGAATAGGGGCATGGTGCAGTGGTAGCATACGGGTCTCCAAAACCCTTGACGTCAGTTCGAATCTGGCTGCCCCTGCTTAGGTTTTTATAGTTGAAGTAGTTTAAAAACAGGAAGATGAACAAGATTACAACATACTTTGAAGAGGCTTATGACGAGCTGATGCATAAAGTGACCTGGCCTACATGGAGCGAGTTACAGGACAGCGCAGTGGTGGTTTTGATTACTGCCGTAATTATCTCGTTTGTTATTTTGGCTATTGATATCACAATTAAGGCAGGTACTACCCAGCTTTATAAAATGATCATCGGATAATAAGATGGAAGAAAGTAAAAAGATAAGTGTAGTTCGTGTAATCAGCGGGCAGGAGCGGAAGATAAGGGACCACATTATGCTGGAAATAAACCGTGCAAAATGGGACCATATAGTACCGGCTATTTTGGTGCCTACTGAAAAGGTTTACACCATCAAAAACGGTAAAAAAACGATTAAAGATAAAACGCTTTACCCCGGTTATATCTACATGCAGGTAGATGATAAAAAAATAACCCAGGAGGTTTGGACAACAGTAAGGCAGGTGCATGGTGTATTAGGTTTTTTAGGATTTCTTTCGAGGGCTGAAGAATTTAAGATGTTGGGTAAGGCCGACGAAATGCTGGATGCCAATGAAACCATGGCCGAACCTTATATCATTAACGAAGATGTGAAGATAATAGACGGGCCTTTCAACGACTTTATAGGTACTATTGAAGAAATAAACGCCGATAAGAAGAAGCTGAAAGTAATTGTGAAAATATTTGGAAGAAGAACACCGGTAGAAGTTGGGTTTGTGCAGGTAGAGAAAATAAGTTAATCCAGCCCCTTCCGTCCCCTAAAGNNAGCTCAGGATCAGGATGACAAAAAAGAGTTTTAGTTTAAAAATAATCTAAGAATAAAATGGCAAAAGAAATTCAAACCTTCATCAAATTGCAGGTAAAAGGTGGTCAGGCAAATCCTGCACCTCCAATCGGTCCGGCACTGGGTTCTAAGGGTGTTAACATCATGGAATTCTGTAAAAGATTTAACGCCTTGTCGCAAGACAGAATCGGTAAAGTACTTCCGGTGGTTATTACTGTGTATACCGATAAAAGTTTCGACTTCATAGTTAAGACCCCACCGGTACACGCATTATTACTGGAGTACACCAAAAAGCCTTTAGGATCAGCTGAGCCTAACAGAAAGAAAATTGGTACCGTTAGCAAAGATATTATTGAAAAGATTGCTAAGGAAAAAATGCCTGACTTAAACTGCTTTACCCTGGAATCAGCCATGAGCATGGTTGCCGGTTCAGCTAAAAGCGCAGGATATAACGTAGAAGGATATTCGAAGTAATGCTGATTGTTGATTTATGATTGTTGATTTAAATTCCATCAATCATAAATCAGCATTCATCAATCATAAATTTTTTATTAACCGAGGAAGGGTTTCATTGACCCGCTAAAACCTCAAAAACCAGAAGCAATGAAACTGACCAAAAAAAGAAAGGCCATTGCAGGTAAAGTAGACGCTAACAAGCTTTACACCCTGCCTGATGCCGCCAAACTTGTAAAGGAAACAACTACCTGCAAATTCGATGCATCGGTTGACCTTCACATCCAATTGGGTATCGACCCTAAAAAAGCTGACCAGGCCGTACGTGGCACAGCTGCCCTTCCGCACGGAACCGGTAAAACCAAACGCGTATTAGTATTAACCTCACCCGACAAAGAAGAAGATGCAAAGAAAGCCGGTGCTGACTTTGTAGGTTTGGAAGAGTTTGTTCAGAAAATTGAACAAGGCTGGATCGATTTTGACGTGGTTATCGCTTCGCCAAACGTAATGGCTAAAATAGCGAAGATAGGTAAGATATTAGGCCCCCGTAACTTAATGCCAAACCCTAAATCAGGCACTGTTACACCTGATGTAGGTAAAGCCGTTGAAGAAGTAAAGAAAGGTAAGATTGCCTTCAAAGTTGACAAATTCGGTATCGTTCATTCCTCTGTAGGCCGCGTATCATTTTCGGCCCAGCAGATTAATGAAAACGCTGAAACACTGTTGCAGGTACTTGCTAAAATGAAACCAGCTACGGCCAAAGGAGTTTATTTCAAAGGTATCAGCATGGCTTCCACCATGAGCCCTGGTATCAATGTAGATTCTAAATCCGTTGCCGGCTTAGCATCATAAGCGGGTAATAATTCTTCATTCTTCAAAACAAGAAATCATGGAAAAGAGTAAAAAAAATCAAGAAATAGCTGACCTGAAAGAGAAATTCAGCAACTCAACATATTTTTATATTACCGATTCTTCAACTTTAACAGTTGAAAAAATCAACAAATTCCGCCGTCTTTGCTTTAACTCAGGTATCGAATACCGCGTGTCTAAAAACACCCTTATCCGTAAAGCCCTGGAACAAGTTGGCGAAGGTTACGAAGCTTTGTATCCACTATTGAGTGGCCCTACAGGCGTTATGTTTGCCACTGATGGCGCATCACCTGCCAAGGTTATCAAAGAATTCAGAAAAGACGGCGACCGCCCTGTTCTGAAAGGTGCTTACATTGATTCAAGCATTTTTGTTGGCGACAACCAGTTATCAATATTAGCCGCATTAAAGAGCAAAAAAGAGTTGCTTGGCGAAATCATTGGTTTGTTACAATCTCCTGCCAAAAATGTTATCAGCGGCTTACAGGCTTCTTCAGGCCAAAAAATTGCAGGCCTGCTAAAGACTTTGGAAGACAGAGCAAACTAAACTTAGCTTACTATAGAAAAACAGAAAGCCCGGTCGGAAGATTGGGCTTTTTTGTTTTTAGGGGAAATTCAGGGGACGCTGATTTATTATGATGATTATGATGAATGCAAATACATTTCGCACGGAGTTTAACAGCCGAGGAATACATTGTTAAACAGGGATGAATGCTTCTATCCTTAACCGGGTATTTCATTTATAAGTTTTGTACTTCTCTGCCTTTTTCTCCGTGCCTCCGTGCGAAATGTATTTGGCTGTTTTATTCCGCTGTCGCCAATTAAAAAACAATGATATTTTTAACCCATGTTTAAATGGCTTGAAAAATATTTCACCTTTAGCCGTACCGAGCGCAATGCCATTATGGTATTGCTCCTGTTATCATTTACAGTGCTCATGGCACCGGGGATTTATTATTTCTTCAAACCCGTTCAGCACGCCGATAATTCGAAGTATAAACAGGAAATAGATGCCTTTGTAAACGGCGGCAACAAAGGTCCGCACGAGGATGACATTACCGACACTATAACCATCGCTAAAGACAGCACCGGCAAAACAGACCCCAGCCAGATAACAACGGTTAAAAAACCTCGCCACAGTTCTTACTTCTACTTCGACCCCAACAAAATTGGCGTGGAGGAATGGGAACGCCTGGGCTTTACCGAAAAGCAGGCCCAAAGCATTGAGCTTTACAAACAAAAAGGCGGCAAATTCTACCGCGTACAGGACCTGATGCGGCTGTATGTTTTAGACGAAGACCATTACTATAAACTAAAACCCTTTGTAAGGATTGATACGGCGGGATTGCCGAAAAGGAATTATAATAGGTATTAAAAACACTGGTTTACTCTCTCTTCAGGTAAACAACTTTTTGCATAATCGTCTTATCACCCGCTGTAAACATAAGCTGATAAACACCGGCACTTAGCCCGGTTGCTGAAATGGTTAGGCTATAATTACGTGTGCTTTGTTCCCCATCAAAAAGTGATTTTACCTTCCTTCCTAAGTTATCGTACAAGGCAATACTTACCTGCGTATTTTCAGGAATGTAATAGCTTACATTGGTTGCGTTGTTAAATGGATTGGGATAAACTGAGAGTTTCAGGCCATTAGCCGCATTTATAACCGGTAGCCCAGCCACGATAGTATTTATAATGCGCATAGTATCTATATATGTAGTATCGCCTGCAAGTATAACCGAGTCGGTATACACAACCGAGTCGGTATAAAAGGTATAATAAATTGCGAGGTTAGGGTCATACGAGTGATATACATTGCTATAACTTACACTGTCTGTGTGATTAACCGGCCCGGTTTGTATAATGGTATCAAGAATGTATACCGTATCTGTAGAATGGATATTTCCATACAAAGTAACCGAATCGCGTATAAAAACGTGGTTGCTGTACGCAGCCGAATCGCGAACTAAAATTGTATCATATACCGTTTTATAAATACCCATATCTGCCGGGCAAATCTGTGGTTGGCAATTATGGTTGGTGGGGTCATAGCGCAAAATAAAATTTGCAATCTTATCAGGCTGTATAGTATTGTTCTTTATGGTAACCGGTCCGCCGCTGGGTAAACCAGGTGAACCCGCTACACCAACACAATTTAAAGCACCGCCACAGCCTTTTTGCATAAAATAGCTGTAAACGCTGCTGTCGCAACTAAAGTTTTCAAACCAGGCAATATTACCTGAGCTATCCAATGCAGCCAGATAAGCACCATTATATCCCGCCGCTGGGAAGCCCTCCAGCCCTGAAGCAGAAGACATACCAAAAAATGGCTTGTAATCGCCAAAAATGTAAATACTATCGTTATTATCACTCACAGCAATTCCATTAATCTGACTGCCATATGCAGGCACCTGCCACAATAATTTTCCCCGCGGCGAATATTTTAAAATATAATTTACTGACGTAGTATCGGCAAATACCTGGCCACTTGGCAAGTTAAGCGTATCCAGATATGGTGCTATAAAATAAAGATTGTCGCCTCCGTCCACGCATGCGACAGGAAGTTTATCCCAAGGTGTAACCGGGTAACCATAATTAACATTGTAACCATCAGCTAATCCATAGGCCAGATAGGCCCCATCCCATCCGGTTGCGGTGTCAATATAACTTATGTAACCACCAAACTCCGATCCATGTAGAGTATCTGTAACAAGCATGGTATCACCAAATTCGATATACCTTAGGCAAAAACCAGCCAACATTATCCGGCCATCTGCGCACAAATGCATTTTGGGGCTTTCAGTAATGTTCCAGTAATCGCTCCAACTCTCATAACTCGGATTAAGGTAATCCATGTTATTATCGTTGCCATCAATATCACCTACCGCAAAATCTTTTTGAAGAAAACCTAAACTATTTAATTGCATTACAAATCCCGATGGTCCGCCCAATCCTTCGCCAACTACCACTGGCACTACTGTGTTATCCGGTTCAATCAGTGAGTCAACGAATGCATGTCCAAAAACGCTAACATAAATATGGTGGTCATCGATATATAAAATATCGGTGGCACCTGTATAATTCGCATTTCCTCCCCCAATTTCCTGGTTTGCAGATGATGTGAACCATTGCAGTTTGCCGGTGGTATCAAATTTAGCCACATAAGAGTTGACGGTTGGCCACCCATTGTTTATTACTATGGCTGAATCGAATATAAGCGTACTTGCCCCGTAACTTCCGCACACATAAATATTTCCCTGCGGATCGCTACTGATACCCGTGATAAAGCATGAGAAGTAATCTACTAAATTCGCATTCTGATAGGTATTATCGTCCTGCGTTTTTTGCCATACCAACTGGCCTTGTGGATTAAATTTTTGCAACACGTAATAAAATGCACCATTATAATCGGCACCATCACCATTAATATAATGGGTGCCGGCCACATATTGGTTTCCAAACCGGTCAACATGATATGCCGTAATAACCTGGTGTTGCAGATAACGATATTCGTTGAGTGATGAAATAGTATCAAACAAACATACCGTACCAGGTGCATTGGTATTTATGGGTTGGTAAACACGCACCCTATAGGCAGCGGAATCAATACAGCCGTCAACATTCGTTACGGTAAGTTTAATTACCTTTTGCCCGGTAGTAGAATAGCTGATAGCAGAGGGCTGATAAGCAGTATCGGCAGGCAAGGTAGCCGTACTGTCAAATATCCATGAAAAAGACCCTCCGTAAGAGGTATTGAGCAGGTCAATATTTTGGCCAACAAACACATTCTCATTCAGCGAAACATCAACAACCAGGATGCCTACATTAACAGTGGCTACATTATTAAAAGTTGAAACACAACCAAGAGCGTTTTGGGCTTCTATGTTGTACGAAGCAGTATACCCAGGAGGGAAAGTAAAATAAACCGGGCCGCCCGTACCTATTACCGTGGCATTGGGATTATTAAGTCCAATATTTATGCTATAAGTAACTCCCGGCTGCGAGTTTAACAATTCAATTTTTGCAGTGTCTCTTAGGCAGACCCCCGGTGTATTAACCAGAACCGTAACCGGTAGTGGGGTATCTATCACAAAAGTTATACTTCGGCTCAATTGATTCGGAAGGCAAATTGTATTTCGCTCTACCACAATCGTGTAGGTTGAAGTTTTGTTAATGATTCCGGGGGAAAAGGCCAATGTTCCATAAGTGCCCGATTGCGGATCGCCTATCATATTTCCCGAACTATCATACAATTCGTATTCATCATTAACAATAGTTGAGTCCACCAAAATAGTAGGTATTTGCCCAGAACACAATGTGTCCTGGTAAGTCCGCAGAGGTAATAAATAAAATTCCTGGGGGCCAATAACATAATAAGAAACTGAGGCGGTATCGTTTGCATTACCATTGCCAACTATTACTGAAAGTGTATCATAGTTGTTATTTCCAACCGAAACAACCGAATCGCTGTATTGCGTAGATATTAAATTACCATTTAGTTCCCATTGATAAGTATATCCCGGGTGGCTTGTGGTTTGATAATAAAATAAGCTGCTATCGCATCTGTTAAGCCCTTGTATTGCTATATCGGCAATAGGGGCCCAGGCCTGGCCACCGGCGTTGTTTGTGCGATAAAGTATCTCCTCACTGCCCCCACAAAATCCTAACAGTGAATTATAGAAGTAAACGATATTCTGAAATTCAAGCCGTGTTTGTTGCTGCTCCCATAAAACACCACCGTTTACAGTACGGTAAATTGCACTTCCACAGGCATAGCCAGTATCATTGGACGTGAAAAAAATGTCGGATGACGGTGGCAGATTGTTGGATATTGAGTCCCAGCTGGCCCCATCATTAATTGTCTTATAAAGTTTATTGCCCGAGCCCGCCGCATAAGCAATACCTGGCGCTGCAAATTTTAAGGCATAGAAGTTTTCGCCAGGTAAAGTAGTTGGAGTCCAGCTTAATCCACCGTTGCTGGTGCTAAGCACTAAACTATCGCTGCTGCATATCAGGCCATTTGATGCATTGGATGGGTCAAACCGTATTCCAATAAGATTGTTTGTTATCCCGCTCGAAACCGGGTTCCAGTTAACGCCGCCGTCTGTTGTGCTTAGGATAGTGCCCGAATCGCCAACGGCAAATCCATTTAACGAATTTGTAAACCAGACATCTCTCATACTTACACCTATGGCTGTACCTAAATAGCTGGTAGTCCAGATTGAACCGCCGTTTGTAGTGCGCAAAATTACAGGCTTGGCACTAATAGCAGAAAAGCCAACCGCAATACAGGTTAGGGTATCGGTACAATAAAGTGAAAATTTCTCAACCGATATATAAAATAATGAGTCAAACTGGGCAGGAGAACAGTAAAGTTTACTCCAGTTAAAGCCGCCATTTGTAGTTTTATACATCCCGGCCTCATCTGCAAAATACCCGATATTAGCGTTAACCATTTGCATATGATAGACAGGATTGTTGGTACCAGATTGTACCGGCGACCATTGAGCCTGGCTATGTAAAGCACCTAAAAACGACCATAGTATAAACACAAATCTTTTCATGCAGCAAATATATTTTAATTTAATACATACCTCTATCTTGTCTGATTAATATACTTTTAATCCCCACAAAAGGGCAATTTTGGTGGTTAGGGCTTAAAATCCCTGCAATTTTCTCAAAAAATTATTTGCTCAATCCGAACAAAATCTTACTTTTGCCGTCCCGATTTCAAATCTGCTTCCACATTGATGAAAACGGTAGTTCTTAAAGGTTTATACAGCAAGGGTTTGTGGGGGCCCTGTTTACAATAGGCCGGCGGGAACAGAAAATTATGGTTTAACAATTAAAATTTATAAAAATGGCAGATCTTAAAGCATTAGCTGAACAACTGGTAAACTTAACAGTAAAAGACGTTCAGGAATTAGCAGGTATTCTTAAAGCTGACTACGGTATCGAACCAGCTGCTGCTGCAGTTGCAGTTGCTGCAGGTGGTGGCGGTGGCGCTGCTGCTCCGGCTGAAAAAACTGAATTCGACGTTATTCTGAAAGCCGCAGGCCCTCAGAAACTGAACGTCGTTAAATTGGTAAAAGACATCACCGGCCTTGGCTTGAAAGAAGCTAAAGACTTAGTTGACGGTGCTCCAAAACCAGTTAAAGAAAAAGTAGACAAAGCTACAGCTGAAGATATCAAGAAGAAACTTGAAGACGCTGGTGCTGAAGTTGAAGTTAAGTAATTAACCCAACTGCAAGCCTTAACAGGCATAGCAATATAAAAAGCATTTCACCTTCGGGTGAAATGCTTTTTTGCTTTTAAGCGGGATAAGTTTTAAATTCCTCCTCCGCTTACAGTCAACCCTTCAGGCTTTTCCTTTTGCTTTGCGCGCTTATAATCTTCACTATCCCTGTTAACAGGCTGATCGTGCTTGCTTTTATAAGACGCATACTCAACCTTGTTTACATTGTGGTCAAGGTAAGGTTCAATGCCACCGGCATTCATTACAACCTTATATGCCTTGTAAAAATTAAAGGCAGCATACCGCAAAGGAAGGGTGTTTGACGTTACCCGGTTGCCATCTTTTTGATAGGTAAACTGGTGGCCCGGCACATAGTAGTAAACCTCAATTTCGGGCAGGTAGTAATAATAAACAAAATCATATCCGGCTGGCCCCCAACCGGGTTGGTCGCTAATATTTGAAGCGCAAAATACGCATAGCCTTAACTGCGCATTTGCGGTAGTATATACCAAACTACTTAACAACATTAACACACATAAAGTACACGTTTTCATAGTTTCCCGGTTTGCATATTTATTATGTCAAACGAGATGCCATAGTGCCGTTTTTAACAGTAGTTTACGTTGTGCTGGTAATGCTATCGTTACACCATAAATCACGGGTGTTTTATAGTGGTATTTTCACCTCATTATTCGCATAAATTACCCATAAAGGCACCGGTGGAAAATACCGGATTATAATGTAGGGGCACCCCTTGCGGGTACCCATTTGCCCGGTGTCCAAATCGTACCCGAAAAGCGACCAGCCATAATCAAATCCAGGTTTATCCCTTCAACATACCGGCAGTCATCCCGCAACAAGGGCACCCGTAACATGGGCACCCGTAACAAGGGCACCCGTAAAGGGTGCCCCTACATTTTTGGGCGGTATGTAATTTTATTATCTTGCATTAACCATTACAGCCAATGCGATATAATCCCCAAATACATCACCGCCGTAGTATCCGGTTAAAAGGATATGATTATGCAAAAGCCGGCGCGTATTTTATTACCATCTGCTGCCACAAAATGGAATGTCGGTTTGGGCAAATTATGACCGGAACCGACAATGTAGGGGCACCCTTTACGGGTGCCCATTTGCATGGTGGTCAAATTGTAACACAAAAAACGGCTGGCCATTACCCAAATATTAATCCACCTGTTCAACTGACCGGCGGTCATTCCGCAAAAAGGGCACCCGTAAAGGGTGCCCCTACATTCAATGCCGCCATCCCACAAACGGATGCCTGCATGCAACTAAACCAATACGGCAGCATGGCATACAACGAATGGCTGAAATTGCCCGAACGGTTCCCTAATGTTGAACTGGATGTTTTTCAAATAATGCCCAACCACATGCACGGTATCATCATATTAACCGCCCCTGCCACCGACCCTGCCCAAAACCACAAACCTGCAATTTTAGGAGACATCATAGGCGCCTACAAATCACTAGCCGCCAAAGGATGTCTGAATATCTATTAAGACAAACAACGATGGCATGGGCAAACTATGGCACCGCAATTTCCATGAACACATAATCCGTAATGAAAAGTCCTACCAGAAAATTTCGAATTACATCATCAACAACCCATCCAACTGGAACGATGATAAATTTTACAAACCCGAATAACGCCTGTGGGGGCAGGGTTTATCCCTGCCCTGGGAATTTACCCTGCCCTAACATCCGATACGGCCCCAAATACAGNNGGAAATTTACTGAACCTTAACCAATTGAACGTTATGGCTGAAATTTTGAAGAAACAAGCTGAGAGAATCAACTTCGGTAAAATTAAACTCCCTGATGAACAGCCCGACCTGCTCGACATCCAGTTAGAAACTTACAAAGAGTTTATACAACTCGAAACCACACCCGAAAACCGTAGCAACGAAGGTTTATACCAGGTGTTTAAAGAAAATTTCCCCATATCTGATACCCGCAACATTTTCGTGCTGGAATTCATTGATTATTTTGTTGACCCTCCGCGGTATACTATTGACGAGTGTATTGAAAGAGGTTTAACTTACTGTGTGCCATTGAAAGCTAAACTTAAACTTAGCTGTAACGACCCTGAGCACATTGACTTTAAAACCATCGTTCAGGACGTGTTTTTGGGCAACATCCCTTACATGACCCCGAAAGGAACTTTCATAGTAAACGGCGCTGAGCGTGTTATCGTTTCTCAGCTTCACCGTAGCCCGGGTGTATTCTTCGGCCAGTCGTTCCACCCGAACGGCACCAAGATTTACAGCGCCCGTGTTATCCCTTTCAAAGGTGCATGGATGGAGTTTGCTACCGACATTAATAATGTAATGTATGCTTACATCGACCGTAAGAAGAAATTCCCTGTAACCATGTTGCTTCGTGCAGTAGGTTACGATTCAGATAAAGATATCCTTACCCTGTTCGACTTAGCTGATGAAATCGAAATCAGCAAAAAGACTGCCAGCAAAGCCATAGGCCGCAAGCTGGCTGCAAGGGTGCTGAAGACCTGGATGGAAGATTTTGTGGATGAGGACACCGGTGAAGTAGTATCAATCGAGCGTAACGAAGTATTGTTAGAGCGCGATACTATTATAGACGAAGATAACATCCAGTTAATTATTGAGTCAGGCAACAAAAGTGTATTTGCCCATAAGGACAGCCACACTGCCGATTACTCTATTATCTTCAACACCTTAAATAAGGATACTTCAAACTCAGAAATTGAAGCCCTTAACCACATCTACAAACAATTACGTGGCAGCGAACCACCTGATGAAGAAACTGCACGTGGAATCATTGAAAAATTATTCTTCAGCGATAAGCGTTACGATTTGGGCGAAGTAGGCCGTTACAAAATCAATAAGAAGCTTGAGCTTGATATTGATATGGACACCAAGGTGCTTACTAAAACAGATATCATTGCCATCGTTAAGTATCTCGTTAACCTTAGCAACCAGAAAGCGGAAATTGATGATATTGACCATTTGAGCAATCGTCGTGTAAGAACAGTAGGCGAGCAATTATACACTCAGTTCGGCGTAGGTTTGGCCCGTATGGCAAGAACTATCCGCGAGCGTATGAACGTGCGTGATAATGAAGTGTTCACTCCTGTTGATTTGATTAACGCAAGAACTTTAAGTTCAGTTATCAATTCATTCTTTGGTACTTCGCAGTTATCTCAATTCCTTGACCAAACAAACCCACTTGCTGAAATCACGAACAAGCGTCGTGTATCGGCATTAGGGCCTGGTGGTCTTTCGAGAGAGCGTGCAGGTTTTGAGGTGCGTGACGTTCACTACTCTCACTACGGCCGTCTTTGCACTATCGAAACACCGGAAGGACCGAATATCGGTTTGATATCTACCCTTTGCGTTCACGCTAAAGTGAACAAGATGGGCTTTATCGAAACTCCTTACCGTAAAGTTGACCACGGCAGAGTAAACCTGAAAGGTAAAGTTGAATTTTTGAGCGCTGAAGAAGAAGACCTGGTAAAGATAGCCCAGAGTAACATCGGGCTTGATGAGAAAGGTAACTTTACAAGCAACAAGATAAAATCGCGTTTCCAGGGAGACTTCCCTATCCTTGAACCATCTGAGGTTCAGTATATGGACGTTGCCCCTAACCAGATTGTGGGTGTTTCTGCATCCCTGATTCCGTTCCTGGAGCATGATGATGCTAACCGTGCCCTGATGGGTTCGAACATGCAACGTCAGGCAGTGCCTTTGTTAAAGCCACAGGCTCCGATAGTAGGAACCGGCATTGAAGCAAAAGTTGCTGTTGACAGCCGTAACCTGATTAACGCCGAAAGAGATGGAACCGTTGAGTATGTTGATGCCAACCAGATTATTATTAAATACGACAGAACTGAAGAAGAGAAACTGGTTTCATTCCGCGATGACAAGGTAACTTATCAATTGCCTAAATTCTTAAAAACCAACCAGAGCACTTGTATTAACCTGAAACCTATTATTAAAAAAGGACAGCGTGTACACAAAGGACAAATTCTTTGCGAAGGTTTTGCAACACAAGGTGGTGAACTGGCACTGGGAGCTAACCTGAAAGTGGCGTTCATGCCATGGAAAGGCTACAACTTTGAGGATGCCATCGTTATATCTGAAAGAGTTGTGCGCGATGACGTGTTCACTTCTATCCACGTGGAAGAGTTTGAATTGGAAGTGCGCGATACCAAACTGGGTGAAGAAGAATTGACACCGGATATACCTAACGTAAGTGAAGAAGCCACCAAAGACCTGGACGACAACGGTATTATCCGTGTAGGCGCCCGTGTTAAGGAAGGCGATATCCTGATTGGTAAAATCACCCCTAAAGGTGAAACTGACCCAACACCGGAAGAAAAACTGTTGCGTGCCATCTTCGGCGATAAAGCCGGTGATGTTAAGGATGCTTCTTTGAAAGTTCCACCTTCAATTGAAGGAACCGTTATCACTAAAAAACTGTTTGCCCGCGCCAAGAAGGATAAAACCAGCAAAGCAAAAGAAAAAACAGCTTTAGAGAAACTGGATAAAGACTATGAGAAGAAACTGGGTGATATTAAAAACACTTTGATTGATAAGTTAATGACCGTGTTAAGCGGCAAGGTTACCACCGGTATCCAAACCATTTACAGGGAAGAACTTATAAGCAAAGGCACCAAGTTTACTGCCAAAATACTTTCAGAACAGGACTATGCTGTAGTTGACGGCAATAACTGGACTAAGGACGAAGACAGCAACAAGATGGTGAAGATGATGTTGCATAACTACAACATCCGCGCCAACGAAGAAACCGGTAAATACAAACGCGAGAAATTCAACATATCTATTGGTGATGAATTACCATCAGGTGTATTGAAACTGGCTAAAGTTTATATCGCTAAAAAGCGTAAGCTGAAAGTGGGCGATAAGATGGCAGGCCGCCACGGTAACAAGGGTATTGTTGCACGTATCGTTCGTGCAGAAGATATGCCTTTCCTGGAAGACGGAACACCGGTGGATATAGTATTGAACCCGCTAGGGGTGCCAAGCCGTATGAACTTAGGACAGATATACGAAACCGTATTAGCATGGGCCGGTCAAAAACTGGGCGCACGCTTCTCTACTCCTATCTTCGACGGAGCATCGCTGGATGAAATTGAATCTTATATAACCAAGGCAGGTTTACCGGCTTTAGGTTCTACTTACCTGTATGACGGCGAAACAGGCGAGCGTTTCCACCAGCCAACCACAGTGGGTATCATCTATATGTTGAAACTGATACACATGGTTGATGATAAGATGCACGCACGTTCTATCGGGCCTTACTCACTTATCACACAACAGCCACTGGGCGGTAAAGCACAGTTCGGGGGCCAGCGTTTTGGAGAAATGGAGGTTTGGGCTATCGAAGCATACGGTGCATCAAACATTCTTCAGGAATTGCTTACCGTTAAATCGGATGATATTGTTGGCCGTGCAAAAGCTTACGAAGCTATTGTTAAGGGAGATAACCTACCTGAAGCCGGCATACCAGAATCNNAGGGGAGACTTAATACAAATACAAAATCCCCGGACGCGTGAGTGTTCGGGGATTTTTGCTTTTTAGGGCCTCTCTGGCTGTCATCCTGACGGCAGGAAGGATCTTAATGTGCAACGATGGGCAAACTAAGCTGTTGCCGACGAAATTGGGTGTTGGTAACAGGACTTTAGCAAACAAGTTTTTTTACCTTTGTTCATTCATGAAACAAAGAATTTACATTGACACATCGGTTCTTGGCGGGTACTTCGACAAGGAATTCGAAACAGACACCAAACTGTTTTTTAAACGTATTTTAAATCAGGAATACCTGGTTCACCTTTCACCAATCAGCCAAATTGAGTTGCTTCCTGCCCCTCAGCGTGTAAAAGACCTGGTGCAGGACATTCCGCAGAATTGCCTGGTTATGCTTGATTTTTCTGCGGAAGCACGGGAACTTGCAAACCATTATATCAGCGAAAGAATTTTGGGCAAAGCAAGCCTTAATGATGCTTATCATATCGCCATTGCTACCGTAAACAGAATTGAAGTGTTGGTGAGTTGGAATTTCAGGCACATTGTAAATCTTGATAAAATACGGCTCTTTAACGCAATTAACCTTAAATTTGGGTACCCGGTTATTGATATTCGCTCACCAAAAGAGTTGATTAAATATGAAGACTAAAGAAACTACTGAAAAAGACTTCCATGCAGTTACGTTTTTCCGTAATGTAAAGGAGCAAATTGCAAAAGAACTGGACGGCAAAACTTTTGAGCAACAGACTAAAATAATGCAACAATTTCTTTCAGGAGAAATCAAACTCAAAATTACGGGGCAATAGTTTGCCATACATTTCCTGTTCCATAAATACCGCTGGTTTTAAAAATACACGCATTAGAAACTTGCCTACCGTAGCCAGGTGCGGATGCCAATTGATCCTCGTTGAAACAAACAATTTGGGTGCCGTTTAGATTTGACAACTTTTAAAAAGTTGTCAAATCTGTGCCCTTCCTGAAGCCGGCATACCAGAATCATTTAACGTGTTAATGCACGAGTTAAGAGGTTTGGCGCTTGATTTGAAATTTGAGTAATACTACTTCCGTAAGGAATTGAATACAAAATCCCCGAATGCGTGAGTGTTCGGGGATTTTTTTGTTATGCTAGGTTACTTAATTACACGGTTTTCCGTTATAGGTGGTGTGGATTTTATGTGTTTGATTTGAATTAATAAAATACAAAGACATTGAAAACTCTTAACTCTGATTAGAATGACACCAGAATATATAATTGAAATTTGTGTTTATATTGATGTAGCTATCATCGGTATTGCTTATCCGATCATTGTGGACAAAATATCCAATATCGGAGAAAAGTATTCATCTGAATATATACCTGTCATATTTAATACGGAGTTTCCTCAAAAACAATGGAACTTTACAATCAATAAGAATACATATCCGATTTCTATTTTTAAACTAACTCTTTACTTCACCCTCTTTTCTTTACTCTTCTTAATTTTTCAATCTCCCCCGTTATTCGGTTGGGATAACTGGATTATTAATAACTCAGCTAAACTTTTGACATTTCTACTTTCATCAACTTTAACTATATTTTTTTTCCGATGGTTAGATAAAGTCGCCCTATATAATGGTAAGTCTACATCCTTATTAAAACATTTAATTGGCAAGTATGACGCATTCAAGGATGATACAGACATGAGGCAATATTGCTTAAAAGCAATAAATGAACTCACATTTTATGCAATTGAAAAACAAGACGAACATTTACAAGCAACATTACTTCAATTTTACTCTCAAGTTTTTGTTACCATAAGAGAAAAACATAACAAAAATAAACCTTTAATATACCCAATTGACCTCTATTTCCTTGTTAGAAGATTAACAGAGGAATCAATAAGTATTGATAATAAAAAGCTGAGAGGAATTGAAAGTAGAGCTGTTAGCGGGACTTGGCTGCTTGGTCAAGGCTCGGGGTATATACCAATTTCGCGAGAAACTTATGGCTGGCTTTGGGGCAATGTTTATACTATATGCGACAACGCGAGATTAATAAAGCTATTCTGGGCACATTCAAGCCAATATTATGATTTTCAGCTGCAGGCAATTTATCCTCTATATAATTCGGCACAACGCCAAAATATCAATCAACAGGAAATAAACAATCGTAAGACTGAGCGAGAACTCTTTCTTGAATTTCATTATGCGCTTGGAGGCCTTTTATTGTATCGCAACCAATATAAATCACTCAAATATATATTTGAGTATTCTCAATCTCAGCCTCCAAAATACCCATTGCTACCACAATCAATGTCTGAAATATTTTATTGGTTCGAAAATTTCAGAAATGAATTTAGGAACACAGGAACACCCATCGATTTAATATATTATTTTCCAGAACTCGATAATTTAGGCAATAGAAGACAGGTAAAATATTGGATATGTAGCTATATAACAGTTCTATTTTTGCGTCAATATTCTTTGCATCAGTATTACACCTTTCAGAATTTTACAGCTTTACCAAATCTTCCAGATGACCTTATGGAGTTAAATAGTTGGTTTGACGGTATTTCGTTTTTTGAAAAGTGCCTAAATGATATTCTATCCAACCAAGCATTAATTGCAGAGCTGGAATACAAAGAATTAGTCATATTGAAGAATCAGGAATTTACACAATTTATTAAGTATCTTAAACTCGCTATAAAAGGCAAAATTAACCAACAAAAGCTTAGTGCCAATTTGGCGCAGGATAAAATCAATAATTTCTTAACCCATTCCAACAAAATTATAACCGAAGGGTTCAATTCATATAATACAATTTTTGTGGCAATGAACAAGGAGCTTTTAAAAAGCGAACTTAAACTGAGTGTCACAGGCGCAACTACATTAATGTCAAAAGCAGCATTTACCGACAATGACGTACCACACATGAATTATGATACAGTTTTTGCTGGTTCAATTGTTGCAGAAATAAAAAGACTAATTCCAAATTCATTTTTTATTGCCAAGACCAGAAGATACTTATTGAATAGAGGTAATATTTTATTGGCTTTGAGCAAAATTATTGGCCACACAAGTGACGTTGTTATAATTGCTATAAGTCTTAGTTATGAAATAAAAGAAGTGAAAGAAGTGCTTGACAAAAGCATTTTTAAAGAACGCGTTCGATATATTGAATCTTCCGAATATCATTTTCAAGATGTGATATTTGTTTTACGAACAAAAAACCTTCCCGCGATTGAGCACAGAAATATAAAGGAAGAAGTACAACGAGAATTACAACTCGTTGAAATTAATAAAGATCTAAAAATATACGCCTCGGTTATTGATATAAATAAACCTGAAAATAAGGTAATTAAAGACAAATGGAACTTGGACAATGAGCCAGATAATCTTGACTTAAAGGTTCAATTAGCAATTTCTTTTATCAGCGTAATTTATTGGCGAAATGATAGAGAAATAATTCAAATCAATTTAGAGTCAGAATTTAGAGAACAAGGGATACAAAGCGACATAAATGAAATTGATCCTTTAAGCAATTAAAAATCTTTGTCCATCCAACTAATCCCATTTGGGCGTAGCGTCCGACCCGCATTTGAGCGAAGCGTCCCATCCAAACAATTCATCCGGCTTGCAATCCTGTATTTGATTTGGCACATTAAGTGTAGTGTCAGCAGCGTCAGTTCCGTCAGTTTACCTCAAACTGACAAAACTGACGCTGCTGACACTTGATTAATTATTTTTTTGTTATTCGCTGTTGTTTGCGGAGAAGCTAAAAACAAAAGAACGGAGGTATAGTTACGGGCTTATAATACTGTATGGTTTTGCATCAAGGGGTAGCCTCCCCCAGCAGCGATACAACGATACAGTTTTGAGATTTTGGGTCTTTACCCTTTGAGATATGTATATAACGAAACTCAGGCCTTACAGACTATAAGATGTACCCGGTAAAATTTAAAAATACTCCCCCAACTACATAATAATATATTATTATATAGCAAGTAATGGAGTAAAATATAGAGAGTGCTAACTAAGAACCGTGCGTTTACCTTTGCATTGGTTTAAACTGAAGGTTTTGGATGTGGATTGATACCCCAAAGTTACTGATAATATGTCAATTATTTAAACATTGTGACTTGGAATTGTGAGCGGATTCCCAGAAAAAGTAATCATTCAATAAACTGTATCGTCGTATCGCTCCGGGGGAGCCTACCCCTTTGATATAAAGCGATACAGTTTCACCATGCGTTAAGTAACTCCGGCAATAACTATAATAAATTATGTAGTGTCAGCAGCGTCAGTTTTGTCAGTTTGAGATGTAAACTGACGGAACTGACGCTGCTGACACCAACTAGAAATCGTTTATTTCAACGAGGATTATACGGCATTCGCATTTCTAATGCGTGTATTTANNTCGGACGTTAGGAATTGAGGGGCGCAAGCCACTTATTCGCTGTAGAACTTCCCGCTATTTTTTTCGCTTCCACATACTGTTTATAATCAGGTGTTTTTGCCTTGTGCGAATCTCTTCCGCATAAAATATTTTGTTCCCAATTTCAGCTTCATAAAGAATTACATCTCTGCCCTGTCTGTTTTTGCCCTTATAAATAATATTGTTCGACTCCACTATCAGTGGTATTAATTCAAAGTCCTTTTGCAGAATAGCCAACTGGCCCCTTGAAGCTTCTTTTTCTTTATCACCATGCGATGACATTGTATGTAATACTCCAAAATTGTCGATTACACGAAAGTATCCTATAAGATCAAATCCGGTTTTAGCTTTTATTTTGCCAGCTTCGGCCTTTGTAATTTTGTTAATAGTGAGCAAGGATTGTTCTTTGGAACGATTACCAATAGCCGCCTTGGCAAATTCCGCAATCTTTGCCTGTAATACTTTTATCTGAGCCGATTTCATCGCTTTCTGTTTGTATAATAACGAAGGTAAAATACATTCTGAATTTTTAGTGGTATTCCCTTTGCATAGCCCGTATCCTTTATTATCTTCAAAGTATGAAAACCCTTCATTTGAACATACCCGACCAGTTAAACGCCGACGAGGTGTCCCGCTTCTTAGCAGCAAGGCTGTATGAAGCTGGCAAACTAACACTTGCCCAGGCAGCCCAAATGGTTGATATGCGCACAGTAGAGTTTGCCGAAATATTAGCGCAATACGAAGTATCGCTTTTTAATTATCCGGCATCCGATATTGCCAAAGATGCTGCAAATGCCCATCCAAAAGCCGGTTGTATGAAAGGCACCTTTATTATGCGTGATAACTTCGATGAGCCTTTAGATGATTTCAAAGAATACACCTCCTAACGCCGTTTTGGCGTAGCTGCCCATCTAAGATTTGAGCGAAGCGTTCCCCGCCAATACTGTTCGAAACCTATAATTCAAATATTAATACATCGTACCTAAACATGAGCGTGGGAGATATTTGTGCATTTAGGATCTCTCCTTTCGTCGGGATGACAAATGGTACTGCGGTCGTTAAAACCACACTCTTGCCATCTCGACGAAGGAGAGATCTTAACTAACCAATAACGGGTGTGCCTTTCCCCAACTGGTCCTCGTTTATTTCAACGAGGACTATACGGCATTCGCACCTGCCTGCCGGTAGGCAAGTTTCTAATGCGTGTATTTTGACATTCCCCCCCGCCTCGGCAAAATGGTCTGGAAGTTTAGTTTGGTGCAACTACAGTTCAATAATCTTGCAATAAAAAGGTAATTCTTGCAACACTTTGCGTACCTTTGCAATAAGCAACAACAATTTGTTATGGCAAAACCTATTAAGCCAACACCTACTCTTACCGGTAAAGACGCACGGACTTTTCATGAAAACATGAGCAAGTCCAAAAGCGATGCGCGGGAGAGGGAACGTCTTATGTCTGCACTAAAAAGCATCAGCTTTGATAAACCCAAATCTAAAGATTAGTGGGTATTCAGTCGTCAGGCTCTCCTCCGATCATACCATACTGCCATTTGACTGCGATGACGAAGATTTGAACGATTTTCTTTTGAATTCGGCAAAGGATTTTCAGGCGCAACTTCTTGCGGTAACGTATGTTCTGGAGGATTCACAAAATGGCCAAACGGTAGCTTTTTTCAGTTTATTAAACGACAAAATTTCTGCGGAACTTTTTGAAAGCGGCAATCAGTGGAAAAAGCGAATCCGGTTTCTCTTCCCGGATTCAAAGCAACTTCGCGATTATCCTTCAATGAAAATAGGAAGGCTTGCAGTTTCAAAGCACTATCAGAAAAAGAGAATCGGGGAAAGCATCCTTAACATTCTTAAAATCCTTTTCATAACCCAAAACCGGACCGGCTGCCGGTTTATTACTGTCGATGCATATAGAAAGTCATTGAGTTTCTACGAGAAAAATAGTTTTGTTTATTTCTCAACCAAGGATATAAATGAGGATACCAGGCAAATGTATTATGATCTTGCTAAAGCAACAGAAAGCCTTTCGGCTGATGACCTTGCGCAAATCAGAGCGGCAATTATCCCGCATTAATTTTAAAAAGTGTAAAGGCAATTTTGTAACCCCTATGTGCGTAGCCGGTATTTGAGCGAAGCGTTCCCCGCCAATACTGTTCGAAACTTATAATTCAAATATTAATACATCGTATATAAACATGAGCGTGGGAGATATTTGTGCATTTAGTATCT
This sequence comes from Bacteroidota bacterium, assembly GCA_003165895.1. GTDB lineage: Bacteria > Bacteroidota > Bacteroidia > Chitinophagales > LD1 > Bog-950. Next base: position 21,179 of record PMXD01000044.1, read on the forward strand.
CTCCTTTCATCGAGATGACAAACCTGCCTTTGCCGGCAGGCAGGTAGTACTTGGGTCGTTAAAACATCACGCTTGTCTTCCCGAACGAACTAGTGAGAGATCCTGGCCAACCGGCAACATGCCTGTTAACTATCACAGCTGTGCCTTTCCAGGGTTTCGAACAACTATGGCGGGTACGCCCCATTTCGTCGTGCTATCTGTAAATAATACAACAAATTCCCAAAACTCTGTAACGGTTTAGAGGGCAGCTGTCACCATCTTTGATGCCTGATATAAACATAGCTATATGGGCACCTTTTATATAAACACGGATAATCAGAAATTACTACAGCAGTCGGCAATGCTTTGCCAGAGTGTTGAGCCATACATTGAAGAACTGGGCCTGGACTGGAATACCGTGAGGAATTTAAGAAACGAAATTCAGGCTATGCAAAACATCACTGCAAAACATACATCACTTTCAGAAAGCTTTTCAGAGATTAACGTACATGCCATAAGGCTTGCCATTAAATTGCTGATACGCCAATGTGTGCAAAGCATAAACTACACCGAAGACATGGGGATCATTTTAGGTATTGAAGCAAACGCAAGGTTTAACAGCAATAACTTCTTTGACCCGGGTTATTCTCCCAACTATCTGAATTAACCTGCCGGTTAAAACAATTTAGCATCTGATGCTGACAGAACAGGTCAGGGCATTTGCAATTTTTCAGTCACTCTTTTTTAAAAAAATCCTTATCAGCGGAAACAGGATAAGGAACAAGCTTATCATAATGCATACACCGGCACCGGTAAACATAACAAACCAGGGTTGCAGATGCGTCATCATGGTGGCAAATGGTACACTGTTCAGGGTGTCGCTGCTTTTAATTACACCGCAAATAAGCAGCGCGGCCCAAAACACCAGCAGCGACATATTCAACAGTGGTATCCCAATCATAAAATATTTTTTATAGCGGTTGGCAAATTCAGGCGACCGGTCAAAAGCAACAAACAACACGCAGCCTAAAAGAAGGTTAGTGTTTATGCCTATGGTAGTGCCCATGGCATGCGCCACGGTAATGTGTGTGCCGTGTGTATATAAATTAACTGCGGGTACCGAAATTATAATGGCCAGTATAAGATTTAAAAACACCCAGAAATCGCCCGCCGTAAATAGCCGGTAAGGAATCAGGCTATAGTTGAGCCGGGCAGCAATATATGTTTGCCGCCATGTGTAAATAATTTTGCCTATAAACAACAACTCTGTCATGCTGATAATGTATGAAACCTCCTTTACCACCGGCGAGGCAGGCACAATGTAAGTATGATGCCCCCAGTTAAACATCAGGTTGGTAAGGCTCAGAAAATAAAAAAAGAAAGCGGTTTTTGACTGCGCTATGGTTTTATCGTTGGTAATTCTTTCCATCACATAAAAGGTAGTGCCGTAAACCAGCATGTTCCACGAGCCTACCATGGAGCCGAGGGCTTTCCACTGCACAGTAAGGTCGCGGATAATATTATTGTGGAAATAGGGCAACACCCACAAATGCGCCTCCGTTACAGTAATAAAAAAGAAAATAATACCTGTAGCCCAGCTCCATACATACACCGGCTGATGATGGAACCTGATGGGCATAGTTTTAAAAAAGTTGACAATAAGCAAACTCCAGCTGCCTAATATAACCAGCGCCATAACCGGCGGAAACTCCAGGTATTCCCTCCCCGAAAAATGGCCGCAGAAAAAACCTGTTATCACTACCACTATAATTGCCGAATGACAAAGCCAGTGCATAAACGCCAACCATGGTGAATAAAGTTTTCTGCCTGCCACGCCGGGCAAAAAGTAATAAACGCAACCCACCGCCGATGAAAATATAAAACTGATAACCAGGTAAACATGCAGCGGCCTTGTTGTCTGAAAGGTTAGCTGCTCTTTTAAAAAATCAGGCAGTATGTATTGAAAACCCCCAACTACCCCAAACACCAAACCAAGCACCATGGTAATAAGGCCGGTGAGGATAAAAAGGGCTGCTGTTTTTTTATGGTTCATGGCAGGCGGTTGGCTGAGGCTGTTTTATAGGTTGTGGCGCAACGGTCCACATAACCTAAATAGGCAAGCAGGGCCTCAATTTCAGCATCAGTAAAATGAAAATCGGGCATCCGGCCACCACCGGTTTTTAGCAGTGCCGCGGCATACAAAGGGCCGCGGTTACGGTCAGAAATGATGGTGGTAAGTTCCGGCCCCAGGTATCCGCCCAGGCCAAAAAGCTGGTGGCAGCTTTCGCAGTTATGCACTTCAAACAATTCTTTACCTGCCGTTTCCTTTTCGTTCATTACGGCAACGGTGCCGGTGGCTGCCGTATACACCCATCCGCTGTAAGCAATATATATGATTATTAAAGTTAAAAAAACAGGTACCTTCCTCACTTGTTGTGTTTATGTGTATTTGTCATTCAGATTGTCTAAAAAACCACTAATTCTATATACTATACTATTTAAGTGCAAATTAAGAGAGTGTAATTCTTTTATTCCATGACATAAATCAATTGGCTTGCTGATAGCTAAACACTATAGCGCAGCTATGCCTCCCCCGGCGCAGCCTGTAATTGTCCTTCAAAACATTTTCAATCCAACGCTCCGGGCCTTTAATCAAGGCAGGCTTCGGCAAAGCATACAATTTCATACTTTCAACCCGTGAAAAATTTTGCGCTAACCATCTTTTGCTTTTTGCTTGTATCCAAAGGGCATTCCCAAGCCACCGTCAGCATCATAGCCCCAAAAAACCTGCTCAATAACTCAATCACCGCCATCACCATTGCCGATGCGCAGCAGCTATTGGGCCAGGCCTGTGGCTGCACGGTTAAACTAAACGATGCAAGCGCACAGATAACATTCATACTTCCAGAAATAAATCCTGATTCAGCCAACCGGTTAAACCGCTTTGCACAAAAAGCAACCTTTCCCTACCGCAATTTTCCCGAACATAATTATACCTGGGTAATTAAGCCGGAGGGCAAACGCATTACTTACCAGTTAAGCGCAACCTCATACCAAGGCGTTAGTTTTGGTTTGTACGGTTTATTGCAGGAGCACCTGGGCTTCAGGTTCTATCACCCCAAACAAAGTATTATACCACATTGGGCCACCGGTTGGCCGGAGGAACAGCCTCTTACTTTCATCGGCAATCCTCTATTCGATAAAAAAGGATTTCACCTGCACACCCAACACCCGCTGGAGTTAACCGAACAGTTGTTAGACCCAACCGTACCGCACGCTCTTGAAGATGTAAAGCAATATATTGATTGGTTAATGCGCAACGGCCAAAACTATTTCGAATTTTGTTTGCTGAACGATGTAGATAATAAACTATGGCCCGCACACGCCAAAGCATTTGTTGACTATGCCCACAGCCGGGGTATTCTGGCCTCTGTTGACCTCTCGCTGCACATGATACAGCAAAAAAGCTACCAGCTATACAAAAGCCCCGTAAACGAAAAAAAGCAGGTTGAGAAAAGCCTGAAATGGTTGCTGCAGGCCGACTGGGATTTTTTAGATGTTGAATTTTCAACCACCGAGTTTAGCGCCGGTAATAAAAAGAAGAAGGAAGAAATGCGCCAGTTTGTGCTGGCCTGGTTACAACAACACAGCAAAACCAAACTAACCGGCAGGCAGCACGTTGTGAAAAATGAAAACGAGCTGGGCCATAAACACAAAGATTTTGTCTGGGATTCAACATCACTGGCGCTGGATAAGCAGCGCGGCGTAATGGCCCACACCGTTATGTTTTACGATATGACCGAACCCAACGCACCGGTGTACGAAAACAAGAACCAGCGCCACATGTTTGAGTTTATGCTGAGCCAGCTAAACCAGCGCGAAACCTGGTATTTCCCCGAGTCTGCTTATTGGATAACTTTTGATAATTCTCTGCCGCTGTATTTGTTGCCTTACCTGTCTGCCCGGTTAAATGATATTGATACCTGCGTAAAATACGGTGTACCCGGCCACATCACTTTCAGTTCAGGCTGGGAATGGGGTTATTGGTTGTTCGATTGGAGTATTGCCCGCTGGGGCTGGCAATACAGCTACAACGGCAAAAACGAAACCCGCACACCCACCATGTATGCCGCGCAAATGAGCAATGCCATGGAGGCTGACCTGCTGAACAAAGCTTTAACCCTGCAACAACAATACCTGAAAGACAGCACGCTGATGCAATGGATGACTGCTATGACCATAACCGACGAAATTGGCATTAAAGCCTTTTCTAAAGAATACGAACCGCGCCCCCAATGGAGTTACAAATTTTTGGAGCGGAAAGCGGATGAAACTATAATTACAAAAGTACGCAACACCATATTGCCACAGCTAAAAGCCTTTGCCGATAAAGAATTAGCTATTGCAGCTTACATGAAACCTGCGCCAGATAGTATTTCATCCGAGTGGCAGGATGGAATTGCCATTACCGGTCTCCGCGCCATGCACAGGTACTACACCCTGCAATACATCCTTAACCGCCGCGAAGCCTCAATACGAAAAAAGCATTTTGACGGAAATAGTTTGCTTGCAAACGCGGCTGAAGTTCGTGAGCAGGCACAGCAAATTGTAAACCGCAGACAGCAACATTACCGGTACCCCGTCCCTTCAATAGCTGCAAAACACTGGGAACACACCGCTTACCACTTCGGCTACCTTTACATGGCCAGCAATCTGCACCTGTGGCACCGCGAAGAAGAACAAGCCCGAAAAAACAAATACAGCCCGTTTTTTATGAATGTGTGGAATGTAGGAAGGATTGCGGGAGTGATTAAATAAATTCGTCCAGGCGTAACAAAATTACCGTTATTGTGAATAAAAAACGCCCCTACATCTTCATTACAGCCCTTTGCTTTACAGCTTGTACAACGGGCTTGTTTTTTGTTGCCCTTTACAATCACTGGTTCGGGGCCACCACCAACTTAACCATCCCTTTTTGCGAAGCTGCACGGCCCGGCTTAATTAAAGAACCGGCTAATACCTGGAGCAATCTTGGCTTTATCGTTTCGGGACTTTCGATAGCATGGCTTTTATCTACCGGTAAGTTTTCTGTAAACAATAATAGTTTTACGCGCCATAATTTTTACGCTGTTTTTTTTCCATGCCTGGTAATCTTTTTAGGCCCCGGTTCCATGGCCATGCATGCTACCAAAACACATCTCGGTGGATTTTTCGATATGTTGAGCATGTATCTGGTTGCTTCGTTTATTACCGCTTACAGTATTCAAAGATTTTTCAAATTGCAGTGGTGGGGATTTACGCTGGTGTTTTTAACTGCGCTGGCAACATGCATATGGGCCAATTTTACACACTGCACTATTGTTTTTGATTTTTTCGGCAATACGGCTTTTGCTTTTTATATCAGCATGGGCATTCTGTTTGAGATACTTAATGTTTATGTGCGAAAACTGAAACATGAAATCCGCTGGGCATACTATGCCCTTGCAGCCCTGCTAATTTCATTTGCCATCTGGAATGTATCACAAACCGGGGATTCATTGTGCAATCCCGATTCTCTTATCCAGGGACATGCTATCTGGCATTTGGGCGATGCGCTGAGCACGTTTTTTCTGTTTAGTTACTATGTTTCGGAGAATAAGAGTTAATTCAGACAGTTATTGGTCAACTCCCTGCGGTATTTTGTCCTCATGCACAATAACGCGGTTAAATAGTTGTTTAGTTGTAAAGAACCTATGACAACAGCACCTTACTTTTTATTCACTAAATCTGAAAAGTATGGAAACCAATCAAAACGGAGCGGGTATGAAAAAACTTTTCATCTCGTGCATGATAGCAATGCTGCTCATCAACGGTGTTTTTCTTTATTTCTATGTTACGGAAAAACACGATAAGGAAGTAGTTATCGAACAAAAAACATCACTGGAACAGGATTACAAATCTGTTTCTGACACGCTCGATGCCAAACGTGAGGATATTGAACAATTAAGAGGCAAAAACGCAGGGCTCGATAAACTTATCACCGAAAAGGAAAGCCTGATAGACCAGGAAAAGCAGGAACTTGCTAACCAGCACACCAGCAATACCTTAACCATGAATGAACTGGATAAGGCCCGTAAAATGATTGCGCAGGATGAAGTAACTATCGCCTCATTACAGAATGAGGTATCGCAATACAAAGAACAGACACACCAGTTAACAGCTGAAAAAGAAAAGCTAGGTACCGACCTTGCCTGCGAAGAAAAGAACACTGCGCAACTTACCGAAGAGAATACCGGCTTATCGAAAAAGGTAGAAACCGGCTCGTTTCTGCAGATAGCAAAGGTAGATGTGGAAGCCATGAAAAAGAAACATAACGGTCAGGAAGTACCGGTTGAAAAAGCAAAGGCCGCAGAAACATTAAAGGTGAGTTTTGAAACCGGTATAAATAAAGTGCTTGACCCCGGCAAAGTAAGTTTGTACGTGCGGATTATTAACCCCCGCGGCGAAACACTTGAAGCCACTGCACAAGGTTCGGGAGTGATACCGGAAACAGAAAATGCAAAGCCGGTTGAATTCACCAAAAAGGCCGACATCAATTGGACCCAGACCAATAAAAAAATAGTGGTTTACTGGAATCGTAACATCACCAATCCCGGAACTTACAGGGTGGAGGTTTACCAAAGCGGACATGTGGTAGGAAAAGGTGCAGTAAGATTAAGTTAGATTCCACGGCGCGAAGTAAATATTGATTGGCTATCCCGGCACCTTCTGCGTAATGCAGAGGGTGCTTCTTTTTTCTACCAGGGTATTACGTTTTTAAGGCGCCGTTTATCAAGCGGCCATAGAGGAATAGATTACCAGGGATTTAGTACAGTTCTATTTGCATTGAACATTACGTAATATTGAGCATGGCTTCAACCTACTTTTCAAAACATATCCTTGTATTGCTTACCGGCATGTTTTTTATAAGCAACATCCATGCACAGGATAGCAGCGCCGTTCAAAAGTTCAAATATGTAGTATTGCATTACGACCATAACAATAATGCCGCCCCTGATTATCAGAAATTCAGGGCTAACCTGGAAGATGGAATTAAGCAATACCTGGTGCGCAGCAAAGTCCCCATGCTGAAATACCAGAAAGAAGCAACAGAAAAAAATCTGCAGGATTGCGATACCTTAACCTGCACATATTCCATCAATTATGCCCAGGGCATGATGCTGAATGCAAAAATTAAATGCAGCCTGAGTTTTACCGACTGCCATAAAAAAGAAGTTTATGCTATTTCCGATAGTAAAATGACCGGCGCCGTAGCCGCCGCAGGTGCTTACCTTAAAGTGTTTGCTAAAATGATTAAACCTGATTTAATGAAGCATCTTATAGCAGACAAATAATGTTTCTAAGTTGTATGTCAATCGCTAAAGTATTAGCAGGTAGGTCTTACATCGGAAAGGCAAGCGCGGCGTGAATGGCCTCTTTGGTTAGCCGGGGATAAGAGCGTAAAATGTTATCCATAGATTCACCGGCAGCCAGCGACTCCAATATCATTTCCACAGTAAGCCTGGTCCCTTTAATAACCGCTTTACCCATCATAATTTTGGGGTTTACTTCTATTAAATCGTTATAAGCGTCCATAAGAATTAGATTTCCTTACAAAGATACATTATTAAGATAAAAGTTTGAGGGGTGCCCCTTTTTGCTCAAAAAACACAGTTCCTTTCGTTTTCGTATTTTTGAACCAAACAGATTTAAAAATAGGTTTTATGGATGAGCATAATGACGTAAGATGGAAGCAACGTTTCGATAACTACGAAAAGGCTATGGTTCATTTAGAATTAGCTTTACAAATTCAAAAACCTGATGTAGTACATCGGGCGGGGCTTATTCAGTTTTTTGAAATGAGTTTTGAACTATCATGGAACGTTATGAAAGATTATCTTACTGAGCAGGGTTATACTGATGCCAAATCGCCACGCGCTGCCATAAAGAAAGCATTTGAGACGGGGTTGATTGAAGATGGGTATGGTTGGATAAAATTACTTGAAGACAGGAACCTTACATCGCATGTTTATGATGATGCAACGGCTATAAAAGTTGAGGAGCTTATTCGGAACGAATACTATGCGCTGCTTAAAAAATTATATAGCCGCCTTAAAACAGAAACAAATGCATAGTGATTTAGGGCTGAGGGAAAGCGACCTTAAAATAATATTGGATTTACTGCAAAGCGAAAAAGCAGTTGAACAGGCTATTGTTTTTGGCAGCCGCGCCAAAGGAAATTACCGCAATGGCAGCGATGTGGATATAGCGTTAAAAGGCAAAAATCTTGATTTTCGTATTGTAAGCCATTTAAGCTATTTACTAAACGAAGAAACCCCCCTGCCTTATCGTTTCGATTTACTCAATTATCAAACGCTTAATAATGATGCGTTGAAAGAACATATTGACAGGGTTGGGAAAGAGATATATAGTGTTGGAAAGATAAGAATACTTTATTAAAAGCCTATTTACTTGTCAAAGCGGCTTCAATTTCTGAATTAAGTATTGGAAGGTGCTTTACAATAATATTCCATACCTGCACATTATCAATGCTATCGTATTCGTGGACCATTTTATTCCTAAAACCTACAATCCTTAATGCATTGGTTAACCGAAAAGCCGGTTTCAGTTTTAATAATTCGTATACAGCCTCACCAATAATGCTGAATTCGTATTTAACGGCGCTTTGTACAGTTATGTTTTTATCAAATAAATTCCAATCCCGTTTGCGTTGCAGATGAACATCAATTCTTTTAATTGCCAGTTGTATGTCAACCAGAAATTTTTCCTGTTCATTGCTCATACACCAACTCTTTTGTTTTATTTACTTCTGATATAAAAACAGGATTTTTAAGTGCACGGGTAGTAAACAAATCTACCTTCCGCTTAAACAGGTTTTCGAGTGCAAATTGAAGGTCCCATAAATGGCCGCCCAATTCAACCGGTTCAATGGTTTCATCTACTTCAACCAGTACATCAATGTCGCTGTTATCATTAAAGTTTCCTTTTACACTGCTTCCAAACAAATACCCCTTTAAAACCCGGTGCTTATTCATCAGGTATTGTATATCCTTTAACTTTAAAACCACGTCTTTACTAATCATAGCGCACCATATTTAACTTAACAAATCTACAATAAAAGGTGTAATAAACAGCAGCCAATTTGTTATGCTTCACGCAGCTTGGCAGCTTAATTAATACAATTTTCGTTAACTTCGTTATAAAGAACAAAAGTATGTCAACAATAGAATTAAAAGATAAAATACAGAAGAGACTTGCAGAGATTGAAGATGAGTCGTTTCTGAAAGAGATATATGGTTTGATATCTGATGATGAAACTCCTTACGAGTTTTCCGCAGAACAAGAGATACGTATAGAGCAGGCCCTTGAAGAAATACGACAAGGTAAAGTTATTTCTAACGATGACGTAAAGCGCGATGCGGAAGAATGGCTAAGAAAATAATCTGGAGTGCAGGTGCGAGGCAGGAAAGAAAGGATATACTTGATTTCTGGAAATTTCATAATCAATCCGGTTCATTTAGCATAAAGTTGAACAGCCTCATTAATGAGACTGTTGATTATATTTCCAATTTTCCCAAAACAGGCAGGCTTTCCAATCGTAAAGATATGCGTACCATGAGGGTTCATAATTACCTTTTAATCTACCAGGAAAATGAAGCAGAAATCTATATTTTAAGCCTGTGGGGTGGCCGGCAAAACCCCGAAAGGTTAAAGAAACGGTTAGAATAACGGCTTTGGGACAGAAAGACTTGTATTGCGCAAAGTTGAATGATGGTAGTTTTTGAAACGCAATGCAACAAGCATTACGTAATATAAGCCATTTAAGCTATATACTAAACGAAGAAACTCCATTGCCTTACCGTTTCGATTTGCTCAATTATCAAACGCTTAATAACGATGCTTTGAAGGAGCAGATTAACAGGGTTGGGAAGGAGATATATACTTCCCTAAAGTAAGGACTGGAATATCAGAGCCGTTTAGGACGTTTATATGATGTCTAAAGCCATGTTAAAATAAATCAATCAAATTGTGCTAAATTTTGACCAGCTTAGTCATAAATGCAAATCGACTTGAAGTAATTCGCAATTCATATACACCGTTAGCAAGGTCAGGAGCCGAAATTATATAATCGCTATTTAAAAGGATTGCGTTATAAACAAGTTTGCCCTCAGTATTAAATACCTCCAAAGAACTGCCAATTAAGCGGCTGTCAGCTTTTATATGCCAGTTATCATTAGCCGGGTTAGGATAAATTAAAACGCTTTGGTCATTTAACTCAATAATGCCCGAAACCAACCATGGCATTGAAGTTGCAACACAACCACTGGTATCTGTTATTTCTAAATTATACGAACCAGGAGCGGTGGTAATATAAACGGTAGAGGTTGCTCCGGGTATTCCGCTTCCGTTTAAATACCACTGATAGGTTAAAGCGTCCGTACCGCTTGTTGAGAGCGTATCACCCGATACATTAAACTCCGCCGGTAAAATCGTATCAATAGTTATTTGTTTAACGCGGGAAACAGATATACAGTTACTGCCTCCGCTTGCGGTTACAGTATAATTACCGGCAGCATTAGTGTAAATACACTGGGCAGTATCACCAGTATTCCAAAAGTAGGATGTAAAGCCTGCAGGTGCACATAGATAAGCGGAATCTCCAATACACAGTCTGGTTTTGTTGGATGTAACATTTATCGTATCAATCTCAATTATTGATAAACACACTGAATCAGGAATAAACTTCCACATATCATTGTATTTACTTGCTGTAGAATCCATACCTCCAAAAATCCATAAATTCCCTGAGTTATCATACCAGGCACAATGTCCTCCGCGAGCATGGGGATTATTAGCGGTGTCGGGTATTCCTTTAACACCATAATGACCTGCATCGTTCGTGTTTTCACTTCCGCCTACCCATTTCCACAGCCATGTTTTAGGATTGAACACCCATAAGTCATTAAATGCGTTGGACAGGTCATCCTTAAATCCGCCAAAACACAATAAAGCATTTACACATCCATGCACCTTGGGTGTTCTGTTTTCAAATCGCGCACCTGGTTCGGTAAGATAAGAATCAGAGCAAAGTTGGTCGTAATAACCATCGCGGTCAATACCAAAATCGCCTGCAACCCAACTCCAATAATTATCTACAGGATTATACCGCCAAACCTCACTAAATTCATCGAAAGCATAATATGTCGTTGTAAAATCATTGTAATCCCAACCGGCAAAAAGATAAAAGTAACCATCGTTATCCTGCCAATTTGTATAAGCGGAACGCGATGTTGGCCGATTAACTGGCGATTCAACTCCTTCCGGGGCAGCACTGCCACCCCCAAGTCCCACCCCTTGTAAGCCGCTCATCCAGGTCCATGTATTGTTAGCCACAGAATATTTCCACATATCTGAATATTGCTGTTCGGGTAATGAAGTGCCTCCTTCACTGCCCCAAAACCAAAGATTATTTCCCGAATCAACCCAATCATCAGTTCCCTCCTGTCGTGCTCCGGGTGTTGTGGTGTCAGAGGGTTGCAACAAGGTACCATAAACTACAGGGCTATTTACAGTATCAGACCCATTCATCCATGTCCATTCATTGCTATTAATATGATAACGCCATAAATCGTTCATTATTGAATATTTGCCATTGCTATCAAATCCACTACCACCAAACAACCATAAATCTCCGTGGTTGTCGGTCCATGTGTGAGCTCCCCAACCTCTCGCACCGGGAATGTTACTAATATCAGGCACGCCGATGTTACCATAAACCCCCGATTGATTACTAATTCCCGGACCTTTGATCCAAGTCCATTGATAGGCATTGGGGTCATACTTCCAGAGGTCATTATTTAAACTGTCGTTCCTTCCGGCTATACCGCCAAAAATCCAAAAATTTCCGTCAAGATCAGTCCAACAGGCTGCTTCATATAGCCCGCCTGGGGTGGTTGTAGCGCTTGCAATGCCTTGGGTGCCATAAACAGCAGGTTTATTTACGCTATCGTTGCCATTCATCCAAACCCATGTTCCTCCCTGGGAATGTACTGTGCCAGGTAAACATGCAATTATAGCGATGAAAATTAATCGGAAATTCATATCGTCAATGTTAAGCAATTATAGATGCAAATAAAGTAAATGAGTGAAGATTAAGTCGCGAGGGACAATTCCCCCCAAATTTCTTGCAAATCTCATCCAAACATCCTACATTCGCCCCTCACTTAACACATTTGGACAACTTCTTAGCTGCAAGTATGCAAGCCGGCAGGCGCGAAAACAGCTCCCCAACTGGCACTCGTTTGTAACGAGTNNTCGGACGTTAGGAATTGAGGGGCAAAAGCCACTTATTCGCTATAGAACTTTGCCGCTATTTTTTGGAAAAGAAAAACCCATAGTAACGTTTCGGACGTAAGTAAAAGGCTGAAAGGCATCGTTGCACCTATGGAAAAGCGGTTTTAATTAAGCAGCCTTCCGTATAGGCTCAACTTCAATTTGAGCAATCAAAGAGTCTTTTTCAAATTCCCATTCACCGCTATTAATATGGTAGTCCAAACCTTTAGGTTGCGGAATCTCATCAAGGGCCTCCAAATGAAATTCAAGTGCTTCCTTCATTAACTGAAGGGTTTCTTCAACCGTTGCGCCGGTACCCGCGCAACCAGGCACATCCAGGCTGTATGCCGAATAATTTGAGGTTGCCTTTTCAATCATTACAAGATAATCCATTGCATTTTTTTCAGGCTGTAAAGTTAAACCAATTCACAACCTTTTAAATTTTACATAGTATATTTGCAGCGGCTGGAATAGCAGAGACGTTTAGGACGTTTAGAGGTAAGGGGCGCAAGCCAGCATACACTCGCTTGAAATTCCAGCTATTTTTTAAACGCATAGGAACGTTTCGGACGTAAGCAAAAGGCTGAAAAGTATGGTTGCCCCTATGGTTTCT
>PMXD01000340.1:0-20048 GCA_003165895.1 Bacteroidota bacterium
TTTTATTTAGACACTGGTGGTGATTGCCATGGATTGGTTTGCGCACCATACGACCAATCCCCAAAAATCGAATGGGCAGATGCCGCCGATTTGTGTAGATCTTTAAGGTTAGGTAATTATGCCGATTGGCGCCTGCCATCCAGGGATGAGCTTAATCAAATGTATACGAATTTACATAAAGCCGGACTTGGCGGTTTTGCCAATGACTGGTATTGCGGGTTTTCCGATATCGACCCTGGCCGCCGGTGGCCCGAGTCTATCAACTTTGGCATGCTTTAGGGGCAATTCACACCAAAGTATAAAAATTGACGCGCACGAAAGTGTAAAAATTGGCTCGCAGGTATGGATGACCAGGAACCTGGATGTAAGCACCTTCAGAAATGGGAACCCCATACCCCAGGCAGAAACAAGCGAACAATGGAAAAGAGCCTATCATGAAGGCCAACCCGCCTGGTGTTCTTATGATAATAAACCTGAAAATGGGAATAAATATGGCAAGCTATATAGTCGCAATAATTTAATAATCAACTGACTATTTAAGTAACACTCATTCGGGGACGCAAGGGGTTGAGACAAGTAGATAAACCCGGTATTTGCTGGTACAGAGAGAATAAATTTGCTTTAAANNAGAGCGAATTATGAAAGAGGTCTGATAATCAGCGGCCCAGTAGCTTTTTTACACTCTCTTTTAGTTTCCAGTATTTCGAATTCTTAATATCCTCCAGTTCGCGCACTTTGGCATTTGCCTCGTATAATTCGTCCTTAGTTATGTTGTAACTATATTGCATGCATTTTATTTTATCGCTATAAAAGTCTGCCGCAATCAGTTTATACAACTCATCATCCAGGATTAAAATGCCAAGCCCGTGAGAATGAGAAAAATGTAAGCAGTTCTTATAGGCGCCCTTAATTTCTTCCCAAAATTTATACACACCAAAATCACCTTCTTTAACGCTTATATCATGAAAAAGGATGATTCCGTTTTCTTTCACTTTACCCTTCCAGGTATTAAAATCGTTAGAAACGGCTTTGTATGTATGAAACCCATCAATGTGCAGTATATCAATACTGTTATCGGCAAAAGAGCTTACCGCTTCATTAAATGTTTGGCGCATAAAGCTTGCCTGCACAGGGCCATAATAAGTAGACAACAATTTTTTAAACTCATCAAATACATGATCGCCATACGTACCCGATTGGCTATCACCTTGCCAGGTATCAATAGCTACCAGTTTGGTTTTCAGTTTTTGGTCCTTAGCTGCCTGGCAAAAAGAGTAAAAAGAAGTCCCTTTCCAGGTACCCAATTCAACCACTAACTCCGGTTCCAGGTTTTTTATCAGATTATACCCAAAGCATTTGTGCCCGGCCCAAGGGGTTGCATTATCTTTAAACGATTCAGAATATTCGAAATAAGGATAACTTATTTCCCAGTGTTTGGTCATTCTAACAGGTTTAATTGTTCCAAAATTCATGTTGCCTTAAACAACACTTACATCAATAGACCACTTTCATAATTCAACATTTCCCTNNGGATTCAAAAAGAGCGAATTGTGAAAGAGGTCTAATCATTTATACAGATTAAGCGGGGCTAACTTAACCTATTCCGGGAATAAAATGATATTGGTTAATTTATCTAACGAAAAAGAACTTCGGCCTAATTAAAAAATTGTCCTTATAAGAGGGCCCGGCTTCAACAAACAAAATGCCTTTTTTGGAAAAAATACTCGCCTAATTGCATGATAATCAATCAAAAATAACAACAGCATTTAACCCATCCGATATCTTTCGGAAGTCATACTTCCTAAAATGGAGCAAATTATGGTTTGCGTGGCGAGGTATGAAGCCATAAAATTGCATTCATTAATTCACTTCAAATATTTCAATCACAACTAATCAAAAATTCAATCCAATAACAAAATAAATACTGCCTTATGAAAACCAAAGCTAAATTTTTACTCCTATTCGCAGCTACCCTGTTGCTTGTACTTCCATCCTGTAAAAAGGAATCAACTCCTACAACCCAAAGCGTACCTTTTAATTGCACACTGTACAGCAGTATAACTACTAACACAACCCTGCCTGCCGGTATTGATACCGTAACATGCAACATAGAAGTTTCAAATAATGCCACACTTACCATTTTACCCGGCACAACTTTAATCTTTGGCCAGGGAAATCAGGTACAAGTAGACCAGGGGGCATCCATTTCAGCCATAGGAACATCCTCAAACCCTATTGTTTTTGAAGGTCTCCAATCTACCGCAGGTTATTGGAATGGTATTTTTATCCGATCAATCTCTGTTACTAATCAGTTTACTTACTGTACTATACGTGGTGCAGGGGCTAATACGGGAAACAACACTTTTGGGGCCGATGTCAGCATCTATCAAGGAACAGCTGGTTTTACTAATTGCACGGTTACAAACAGTAAAGATGCCGGAATTTATTTTTATGGCATCTATTCCCAGGCGCCATACGTTGACCAGGCTGTTTTCAATACCTTCACAAATAACACCGTTTCCGGTTGCGGAAGTTATCCTATAGCAACATTTGCAGCAGGTGCTGGTTCAATCGGCACAGGCAATACTTTTACGGGCAGCAGCAACAATAGTATAGCGGTGCAAGCTGAAGATGCCAGCCATGTATCCGTTAATGTAACGCTTTCGGCTTTGTCTGTACCATACGATTTTATACAACTAACCGGCGATGCGGGCGATGTTTTTGATAAAACATTTACCATATTGCCAGGTGCCACTATTTTAATGGGCAGCGGCATCAGTCTTGTGGCTTCGCCAATAGGAACTTTTGTTGCCAATGGTACAAGTGCAAACCCTATCACAATTAAAGGTGAACAGGCAACAGCAGGATGGTGGGGCTCATTAACAGTGCAAAGTCCTAATGCTAATAGCTTCACATACTGTAATGTATCTGGTGGCGGAGGTGCAGCAAGTTATAGTAGCGGCGCAGGCCAAAATGGTCTTATAGGCACTTATATGTATGTTCCTACTGCAAGAAACATAACCGTGCAATATTGTACGCTATCTAACAGTGGCAGCGCGGGCATTTACGTAAGCCCTGATGCTCCGGCACTAGCCCCTACATATAATACTTCTACTATTACATCTTCAAACACTTTTAGCAATTGCAACCCTAACGTTCAGACTATGTAATTCATAAAAAAAGGTGGGGCAAATATCAGCGCCGCCTTTTTTTATATAGTTTATCGCCACGTAGTTTGAATACTTAGCCAAATTCTAATCCAAAGCCACCAAAAACTCAATACTCCTGGTGCAGAAGATAACCGATAATACATTTGCAATGTAATCCGCTGTTGGTTTAAGCAATAGCCCTACATAATAGTTTAACCAGTGTCAAAAGCAATGTTATGAGAAAACCAATATTTACCCTCTTCCTGATTTTTGTATGTATGCTTTTTAAACTGAAAGCAGATGCGCAGCAAACCATTGCACAACCTTACTATAGCGAATCGGAAATCCGCTTTTACAACAAAACAAATCCTGTAGCTTCAAGTCCATGCTATACGCTTAGCCTGTCGGCAGATATAAATACTGCCTTTGGAAATACAGAAGGAATAAATGATGTTATTTTATACGACGGCAAATTATTTGTTTCGGTTGATGCCGGTAACAACATGGGCGGAGTTTTAATTTATAACTATGCCGATGTTTATCCTACGCGTACAGCAACAGCACCCACAGTGCTTAAACCCGGCACTTCAGGTTTATCTACGGCAGGTATTGCCATTCAGCCTTCAACCGGAGATTTGTATGTAGGAACCTTTACAAACGGAACCGGCAGCGATGGTGGAATTTTTGTTTACACCAATGCTTCGGGTTATGCTGCCTCATCAGTAACCCAGCTTGCCTCTTATAACGACCCCAGTATAGACCTGTTTGTAGCCAACCTCGCCTTTGATGCCTCAGGCAACTTATGGTTTACCGAATGGCACGGCGATAACCTCCCGGCTCACAATTTTATTATGTGTTATGCAGGTGTCAACAAAAGCAACTATTATTCCATTGTTAATCCCGTAAATGCAACTTATGCTTCCACTGCGCTGGCGGGAGGGGCCGGACCCAACGTTTACCTGCTAAGCCAGCCGGAAGGCTTGGCTTTTGACGCCAACGGAAACTTATGGGTGGGTAACAACAACGACCAGTACGCATGTAATTCAGCCGGGCAGGGCACGTTGGTAAAAATTAATGCCGGCTGGATAAGCGGTTCATTGCTTAACCAAACTGCCGGAACCTCCCTGGCAGCACCTTATGCGCAAACAACTATAGATTACATACCCACCGGCAAACTCGGCGGCCTGCTGTTTAATGGCAATAATTTATACCTTAACGACCAGGGTACAAATCAGGGTAGCAGCTACACTACCAACGGCGATGTTTGGAGCTATGATGTAACCACTGCTTTTAACACCACCAATTTTGTAGCCAGCGGTATTCATACCACATATCCTGGCAACGGACTTATGGCAATTGATAATGCTCAATTTTCCGTAGCCAGCGATTGCGTGGCATCTTCAAACAGCAGCGAAAAAAACATAATCACTTTTACTATCCCTTCGCAGGTAGGTAACTCAATTATTGATACTACCGCTGCCACCGTTTCGGTAGTAATGCCTTACGGCTCAAACCTGGCATCGGTTACGCCAACTATTACAGTTAGCCCTTCAGCAACCGTTAACCCGGCATCAGGCATTGTAGAAAATTTCAGCTCACCGGTAACATATACGGTAACCGCCCAGGACGCAAGCACTAAAACCTATACTGTAACAGTTACTCAGCAACAACAACAAATTACCACCGGCACTGCAGCTGCCCGTGCTGCTGCTTTAGGCAAAGGCATGAACCTTTCTGTTTGGCTTGAAAACGAATATTGGTTCAATTCAACTACTACTTACCCCGATACTTCCCGTTTTCACGAAAGCGATATTGCCAACCTTAAAAGTTTGTGCTTTACAAGCGTGCGGTTACCTGTTTTATTCGAAGGCTTTGCTTCGCCCACTGCTCCTTACGCATTTACCCTCTCAAATACCAACGTTGTAAGCGGCCTCAATTACGTTGATTCAGTTATTAAATGGTGCGCCGGTAATAATATGGTGCTGGTAATTGATAACCACATAGCCGATGATAACGGAACCATTGACCAAACTGACTACCAGATAACCGATGCCAATTACACCACCCAGGCCGCATTAATTGCTGCGGTTTGGAAACAGGTAATAACCCGTTATGAATACGCTAACCCGGACCAGGTAATATTTGAACTAAGAAACGAACCAAACCTGGTAAGCGATGCTAACCTGCGTGTACTTTATCAAACGGTTATTGATACCGTAAGGCAATATGATCAAAAACACACCTTGGTAGTTGGCAACTCCGGCTATTACGACCCTATCGAACTTTCTCAGTCCACTCCATATAGCGACACCAATATTATTTACACCACGCATATTTATGATGGTGATGGGTTTTATGGATTTTGTGAGCAAGGCAGCAGTGGTGAGCCTAGTGTAGATTCATCAAATGGTACCGCAACAATTGCATTTCCGGTAGCAGGTCAGGTTGCCGAAATAAATACCGAAATGAACGATGTTAGTACATGGTCGTCAACCAATCACGTGCCGGTTTGGCTGAGCGAGTTTGGCTGCACCACTTTGCCCGATGTTTATCACGATGATACCAGCCGGTGCAATTATATCAATACAATGGCTGCAGCAATTAATACTACCGGCATGCCCTGGGCCTGCTGGGATGGATACGGCCCTACCGATTACGTAAGCGGTTTCGGAAACCCCACACCGCTGTATTACGGCTTCTCTATTTTCGACCGCAGCAATATTTTAACCGCACAACACCTTAATTCGTGTTTTGCCTCGGCCCTGCAGGTAGGCGGAACATGCAGTATAGTAAACAATATTGTTGAACCCATTGACAATACCTGGTCAATAACGCTATATCCTAATCCCGCTAACAATAATATTGCCATTGAAGTGGATGGCACCACCGGTAGTGTTGAATTTGGGGTTTATGATATATCCGGCAGGTATCTTTATACAAACCGGCAATCAGCAAACGGAACAATAATTCAGCGTGTAGAGGTTTCATCCTTTGCTTCAGGTGTCTATATCCTTGAAGTAAAAGCCAATGGGCAAATAGAAAGAAAGAAATTTGTTGTAACGCACTGATAAAAAATATTACTCCATAACTAATCATAATATTCATAATAAATCAGCGTCCCCTTTCTAAACTATTATGGACTTATATACCAAAATTATTCCGCCGCGATTTTATTTGTCACCCTGAATATTTGAATTCAATATATTTATGCCGGGTACAAGCCGGCTATGACACCAAACGACCATCTTTTTCAACTGATTAAATCGCTTACAGCCAGCGAGAAGCGCTATTTTAAGCTGTTTGCCGCCAAACAAACCGAAGGACCTAAAACCAACTACGAAAAGCTGTTTGATGCCTACAACGAGTTGCCGGATGGAAGTAGTTATAATGAAGAAAAGTTTGCCGAATCGCTAAAGGAGAAAAAGCTGGGCAAATACCTGTCAGACGAAAAGAAGTATTTAACCGAACTGGTGATGAAAGCCATGCGTCATTATTCCGCCGAGAAAAAAGCCGAAGGCAGACTTGCGGATATGATTCAGGAAATGAATTTTTTGATTGAAAAAGGCTTGTTTGACCAATGCGCTAAAATTGCCGAAAAAGCCTGGGACATTGCCGAAGAAAGAGAACTTACCGACCAAAAAGTAAAGCTGTTATACATAAAGCGCGAAATAGATAAACAGGATTACAGCCCTGCACGCGAAACATACCAAAATGAGTTGCGGAAACAGGAAGAAGCCGCTATTACACAGCTAAGTGCTGAACGCGAAGCAGCTTACCTGCGCGAGCAGCTTTACGGCATTTACATAACCACCCAAATGGGGCAAAAGGCCGCGGAAGTTGAAAAGATATATAAGGCGCTTGACCAACTGCATCAGCAGCCTGATATTACTTTTAACTGTACCCACAATATTATAAGCGCCAAGTGTATTATACACGACCACCGGAAAGAATACTGCAAAGCCATTGAGTTACTTAAATATATGCTTGGCCGCTGGGAAGCAACCCCTGCAAGAATAGAAGAAATGCCCGACCGGTACGTAAAACTGGTTTCGCATTTAATGGTGTTTGTTTTCCGTATAGAAGACTACAAAGAAATACCGCTGGTAATTGAAAAATTAAACAGCGTTAAAACACTGGAGAAAGACGTATTGAAAGATATTTTCTTCCTTTCAATAACCGCTAAACTTTTCAATTATATCAACAACTCAAAATTTAACCTCGCCCTGCAAATGGTGGGCGATATAAAGGCAGGTTTAAAAACATTCGATGGCTTGCTCAGCTTCATCCAAAAGCGCGTTTTACGCAGCAATATCTGCCTTATCTATTTAAAGAATAAAAAGTACGCCGATGTGCTGGATGCCGTGCAGGAAGTATACGCCCTGGTAGGCCGCAGCAAAGAAAAACAACTGCGCCTTGAAGACATTAAGGTGTTTGAATTTATAGCTCATTATGAAATGGGTAACGTAGAACTGCTCCATTACACCGTGCGCAACAACCAGCGCTACTTTAAAGACCACCAACCCGACAACGCCTTTATTGAAAACCTGTGGAAAGCGCTAAAGACTTTCATACAGGATGGCAACAAACCCAAGGTTGCCAAACAGCAGCTTAAAACGCATGTACAGGCGCTTGATTGTCCGCCGGGTAATATTGCGTTAAAGCAGGAGATTGTGGGGTGGTTGGAGGGGTAGAGAAAATACTAAATCAATTTCATAAAGCGTGCGTAAAAGTGTTTGAAACTACGGGAGCGGGATACAAGCCAATCCGGGTCAAAGTCATTCATAATTCTTCTTACCGATGCTTCGGCTAACTCTTTATGAGGCTTTTTGGTATTGTATAGCAACTTCTTCATTTCACCTCTGGGTTTATCCTCTATGGATATGTTTTTTGTAGAACCCGGGTTGTCTATTTTCCATTGAACATGATATAACCAAAATTCAATAGCTCTGACAGGTAATAATATCAACGACTTATCTTGTATATCAGTTTTTAGTCCCGCCAATAGTTTATCATGATGCTCTCCAAATTCTGATATGTTCCAATCATCAAAATCAACTATTATAAAGAGTAGATTAAGATTATAGTTAGCAAACCATCTGGCTGCTACATCTACATAATAATTGAGAACGTCTGATTTGCTTTTAAATTTCCAGGGACTATAACAGTCAACGTTTAAAGAGAAAGATATTTCAGGATCATGAGCACTAGCAAATTTCAGAAACTCATCCACAAAAGTTGAATGGGCTATATCCTCACAAATTATGCTGCAATTGATTTGTTTCATTTTGCCGGAACTCCGCCCAAAAATCCTATCGCCCAATGCTCACCCAAAGAGTGCTTATTAAAATCCAATTTAGGGTAACCTTTAGTTTCAGCTTTTATATTATCAGGCTCGATAATATCGGTAAGAAGATTTTTAATTTTCGTTTCGCCATCCTGCAATTCAAAAACAAAAACGCTTTCTGGTATATCTTGAAATTCGTCTACTACCTGTGTGCTATGGGTAGTTAGAATAATTTGAATATCCTTTTCTTCTGCAAGCCTGAAAATAAAATTCATCACTTCAGATATTCTTCTTGGGTGAATACCTTTTTCAGGCTCTTCAAGTAAAAGTAACTTGGGCGGGTCAGGCTGATGAATAATAGCAAGCAATGCCAGGAAATAAATCGTGCCCTCAGAAAGTTCTTCTGCCCAATAAGTTTTGCCGAATTTATCGCGCAAACCGAAGCGCTTACCTATGCTGTTTTGTTGTCCAGCCATAGTTGTACCATTAGCTGTGCCGTTAGCAATAGAAACCTTCCCAAAATTGATACCTTCAAATTCAGGTATGCATTTTTTCAAGTCAGTTTCTATGGCCTTCCAAATGTTGGGATGCTCATCCCGCATATTATCCAGAAATGCAACGAGATTTGAGCAATCCTCATTTACATGCTTATCAAAAAGTAAAAGGCTTTCCTTAGAAATTTTTAAGGGATCTGGTTTATAGATTTTTATAGAGTTGAAAAAACTAGAAGGTGTAAATGACAATGCTAACTCATCCAATATTAACCCCTGCACGAAAATACCAGGTGAATGTGGTGTCACTAATCTTATTATTTCTCCTTTATTGCTATAAAAACTAAGTTCTGTATGGAGTTTTTCAGAAACAATAATCTCCTTTATCCGTTCACTCGCGAGATTTTTAGTAACGTAGGCTTTGTTCTGGCTAAAGACAACAAAAAATTTATTAATGTCTTTAATCCAATTATCAATTTCTTCTAACTTTCTTCCATCAGGGATTTCATTTTTAAAAACTCCAATTAATTCATTATACACCAAAACGTTATTTGCATTGTAGCCAAATAATTCCAAGTGATAAATAACGTTTGGCCCATTACCACTTTCACCAGCCCATTTAAATTCAAAAAGAATGGGAGGAATAGCCGTATTTGCATGGTTAATATTCTGGCCAAAATACATTCTATTTAAATCAGTATTACCAGGTCGCACCCGCTGCATCATGTGTTCATTAACAAAAATCAGGGATTTTAAAAAATTGCTCTTCCCAGAATTATTCGGCCCAATCAAAAGGTTTACCTTTTGAAGTTTAACCGTAACATCCTTCAAGCTCTTAAAATTCTGTATTGTAACCGTTTCCAACATGGTAAGCCAAAAATAAGCTTTATGTTCTATCTTCTAAAACAAAAAACCCATCACGATTTCTCGGATGGGTCTTCTATTTATCATTTGAAGGCTAAACTTACTCTTCAGTTTTTTCTTCAGCGTCATCACCTTTTTTAGCGGCTTTCTTTTTAGGGGCAGCAGCGGCTTTTTTAGTAGCACCAGCTCTTCTGGTTTTCTTCTTAGGCTCAACAGTTTTAGCGTTCTTGTTCTGGGTATATATTTCGTTGAAATCAACCAGTTCAATCATAGCCATTTCAGCAGCATCACCCGGGCGGAAGCCGGTTTTGATGATACGGGTGTAGCCACCTGGCCTGTCGCCAACTTTTGCTGCGATAGGGCCAAACAATTCATCGATGCTGAATTTATCTTCAAGCACACTGAAAATTGTTCTTCTGTTATGCGTGGTATTTTCTTTAGCCCGGGTAACAATTGGCTCAATATAGCCTCTCAGGGCCTTAGCCTTGGCAAGCGTTGTAAATATTCTTTTATGAAGAATAAGCGAATTGCCTAAGTTCATCATCAAAGCGTGCCTGTGGGCGCTCTTTCTTCCTAAGTTGTTTACTTTATCTCCGTGTCTCATGACTTAATTTTTTCTATTGTTCTTATATTAAAGTTGTCTTACGCTTACCCATTGTCATGGTGAGCGCAGCCGAACCATTAAATGCTAGTTCTCGTCTAATTTGTATTTGCTCAGATCCATTCCGAACATCAGGCCTTTCTCGTGTAACAAAGCTTCAATTTCAACTAAAGATTTCTTACCGAAGTTACGGAACTTCAACAGGTCGTTAGTATTGAACTGAACAAGTTCTTCCAGGGTATTAATCTTGGCTGCTTTTAAGCAGTTGAATGCACGAACTGAAAGGTCTAAATCTTCCAAAGGTGTTTTCAACAGTTTTCTCATGTGCAATACATGCTCATCAACCATTTCAGTTTCAGTAGCAGTAGGGCTATCGAAAGAGATATGCTCGTCAGTAATCAGCATTAAGTGCTGAATCAAAACGCGCGATGCTTCTTTAACAGCTTCTTCAGGATGCACAGTACCATCTGTTGATACTTCAAGAACCAGCTTTTCGAAATCCACTTTCTGTTCTACACGGAAAGGTTCAACAGCATATTTTACATTCTTGATAGGAGTATAGATAGCATCAACCGGAATATAACCGATAGCATGCTCTTTAGAGTTTTCATCAGCCGGAACGTAGCCACGGCCTTTAGAGATAGTTAATTCAATCTCCAGGTTAACGTTGCCTTCCATATTGCAGATAACCAATTCAGGATTCATTACCTGGTAAACGTTGGTGTGCTTTTCGATATGCTCAGCCTTAAATGCAGGAGAGTTCTTTAAAGCGATGTATATTTTATCAGCAGCGTTTTCGTCGTCCATTACTTTTTTCAAACGAACCTGCTTTAAATTCAAAACCATTTCAGTAACGTCTTCAAGCACACCTTTTATAGAAGAAAACTCGTGATCAACACCCGTAATTTTGATACCGCTGATTGCATAACCTTCCAAAGACGAAAGAAGTACTCTCCTCAGCGCATTGCCGATAGTTACGCCAAACCCAGGCTCAAGAGGTTTGAATTCAAAAGTTCCTTCAAAATCAGTTGCTTTTTGTAAAGTGATTTTATCGGGCTTTTGAAATGTTAGAAGTGCCATATTTTCAATTTAGGTTTTTATATTAAAAATTTCCGACTCAAAAATCCGGAACTGAGTTCCGAAATCAAAAACTCTACTTAGAGTATAATTCCACAATCAACTGTTCGTTGATGTTTTCCGGTATTTGCTCTCTTTCAGGATAGTCAAGGAAAGTGCCTTCAACCGCTTTTTCGTCCAGTGTTAACCAAACAAATTTCTTTCCTCTTTTAGCCATTGCATCCTGAACCACTGCAAGGTTCTTTGAACGCTCGCGTAAACCAACTTTATCGCCTGGCTTTAAAGTAAAAGAAGGAACGTTTACCACTGCACCGTTAACTGATACGTGCTTGTGAATTACCAATTGACGGGCCTGAGAACGTGAAGCAGCCAAACCAAGACGGTAGATAGTGTTATCTAACCTTGCTTCCAATAATTTCAGCAGGTTTTCACCCTTCACACCTTTTCTACGGGTAGCTTTTTCGAATAAGTTACGGAACTGGCGCTCAAGCAAACCATAAGTGTACTTTGCTTTTTGCTTTTCCTGTAACTGAACAGAATACTCAGAAGCAGTTTTTCTTTTCTTGCTCTGTCCGTGTTGTCCCGGTGGGTAGCTTCTTTTATCGAAGTACTTATCGGTTCCGAAAATAGCATCACCGAATTTACGGGCGATCTTCGTTTTGGGTCCTATATATCTTGCCATCTTATATTAAGTTTCTAATTCTTTTTATTACTATTTCAATTTCATTTTGCCCTTGTATTAAGTCTCCCCTTCGGGGAGATTTAGAGGGCTTTATACCCTTCTCTTTTTAGGAGGACGGCAACCGTTGTGAGGCATTGGCGTCATGTCATTGATAACCGTAACTTCAATACCGCTGGTGTATATAGTTCTGATAGCCGATTCGCGGCCACCACCTGGTCCTTTTACAAATACTTCTACTTTTCTTAGGCCGGCTTCGTGAGCAACCTTTGCAGCTTCAGTGCATGCCATTTGCGCAGCATAAGGAGTGTTCTTTTTTGAACCTCTGAAACCTACACGGCCTGCAGAACCCCAGCTAATGGTTTGTCCTGTTCCGTTAGTAAAAGTGATAATGATGTTATTGAAAGTTGCATTGATAAATGCTTTTCCTTCGCTATCAACTTTAACAACTCTTTTCTTTGCTTTTGCTTTTGCAACGGCTGATTGTTGCTGTGGTGTTTGCTGCTTTGCCATTTCTGTATTTGTCTAATATCTTTTATCTAAATATCTAATATCTCTTACTTCGTTACCATCTTCTTGTTGGCTACTGTCTTACGTTTACCCTTACGTGTTCTTGAGTTGGTTTTAGTTCTCTGGCCACGGGTAGGTAAACCTTTTCTGTGACGGATACCACGGTAAGCACCAATATCCTGCAAACGCTTGATGTTCTGTTGAACTTCACCACGCAATTCACCTTCCACCTTAAGGTGTTCAGCTATGAACCTGATGATACCGTTAACCTGGTCATCATTCCAATCCTTTACCTTGATGGTAGGGTCAATACCGTTTGAGGTCAAAATTTTGTTTGCCGTCGTTTTTCCGATACCATAAATGTAGGTAAGCGCAATGCCACCTTGTTTATTTTTCGAAAGATCTACACCTGATATTCTTGCCATGTTATTTGTAAGTATCTTTTTTTATAAAATGATTATCCCTGACGTTGTTTAAATTTCGGATTTTTCTTGTTTATGATATAAACAACACCATGGCGCCTTACAATTTTGCAGTCCACGCTTCTCTTTTTTACCGATGCTCTTACTTTCATGACTATTGTTTTTGTATTGTGTTTTTATTTCAATGCTTAACTACTATAACTACTATTTATATCTGAACGTTATTCTTCCCTTGTTCAAATCGTAAGGGCTCATTTCAACCTGCACTTTATCTCCGGGCAATATCTTAATATAATTCATTCTCATCTTGCCTGAAATATGAGAAATGATCTCGTGGCCATTCTCTAATTTCACTCTGAACATGGCATTGCTCAATGCTTCTGTAATTGTTCCGTCTTGCTTAATCAGGTCCTGTTTTGCCATTCAAAAATTGAATTCTACACACTACTCCCCAAAAAGGGAACGCAAATATAAAGTTTATGAACAATGCTGCAAACTTTTTGTACAGTAATTTTTACGTTTCTCACTGTGTTCAAATCCCGGCTCCCTTTAGAGCCCTTTGCCACCCCGGATGTTCAAAACCCGGGACTTTAGGGATTTATATCTTAATTAACTCACTATTTCCGGCAACTGCCTCTTCAATCCACTTAAAAGTGCTCAATATCTCGGCTTTTAGGGCTTTAACTACCAAAGTATGCTCAAAGTGCGCCGAAGGAAGCCCGTCCTGGGTGGCAATGGTCCAGTTATCCCGCTTGGTATAAACATCCCTTTTGCCCAGATTTACCATAGGTTCAATGGCTATTACACAATTTTCAGGTAATCTCGGCCCATCGCCTTTTCTACCGTAATTAGGCACCTGGGGGTCTTCATGCAATGTTTTTCCCAATCCGTGGCCAACCAATTCCCTTACACATTTGTAAGGATGCTTCCTTTCGCAAAAATCCTGAACGGCAAATCCTATATCTCCGGTCCTCTTTCCTGCAGTTGCCTGTTCAATGCCCAAATACAAAGATTCCTTTGTTACGCGCATCAACTCTCTTATCTCCGGCTTTACATTTCCTATACCAAAAGTATAAGCCATGTCGCCATGGTAGCCATTCATAAACACCCCGCAATCCATCGAAACAATATCCCCATCTTTATAAGCATCCGCTTTGGGTATGCCATGCACTACCTCATCATTCACCGAAATACATAACGAAGCGGGAAATCTGTTATACCCTTTAAATGAGGGATGCGCGCCGTGGTCTTTGATAAACTGCTCAGCCAGCTTATCCAATTCAACACCTGTTGCACCCACTTTTAGTGCCTTGGCCACTTCTGCCAGGGTCCTCGATAGCAGATCGCAGCTTTTGCGTATCAACTCAATCTCTTCCTGTGTTTTAATTTTAATTGCCATACCCTATAAAACAAAAAACCCTCTCCTTACAGAGAGGGATTTTAAATTTTTGACTTACATGCTTGCCGTTGCAAACCCTTGTCTTCCCTTTATTCGCCCCGAGGAGGTTAATCCATCGTAATGGCGGTTTAATAAATATGTTTCGATCGTTGCGAGTGTATCAAGGATAACACCTACCATGATAAGGATAGAGCTGCCCCCAAAGAAAAGCGCAAATGCACGGTTAACATCAAACATCATTACAATTGCCGGCATAATTGAAACTATACCTAAGAAAATAGCGCCCGGTAATGTAATACGCGAAATAACAGTATCAATAAAATCTTCTGTTTTCTTGCCTGGCTTAACACCCGGAATAAATCCGCTGTTACGTTTCAGGTCATCAGCTATCTGAGTAGGATTGATGATCAAAGCCGTATAGAAATAAGTGAAGGCAACGATTAATAAGAAATAAGCTACATTATAAGGAACAGACTTAATATCATTGAACGCAATCAGTACCCGACTATTCTCATAACCCGGAATAAACTGTGCAATAGTTGCAGGTAAAAACATGATTGCCTGTGCAAAGATAATTGGCATTACACCTGCAGCGTTCATCTTTAACGGAAGATACTGACGAACACCACCTGCCTGCATCATTTTTCCGCCCTGAACGATATTTCTTTTAGCATACTGAACCGGAATACGACGTGTTCCCTGAATTAAAAGGATACATGCCCCGATAACAACCACCAAGAAAGCTAATTCGATAACGAAAACGATAACACCACCTTTTGAAATTAATCTTGAACTGAACTCCTCTAAGATAGAACCCGGGAACCTGGCTAAGATACCAACCATGATGATTAACGAAATACCGTTACCAATACCTTTGTCAGTAATCTTCTCTCCCATCCACATTACAAACAGGGTTCCTGCAGTAAGGGTTACAATGGTTGATATTGAAAAGATGATTGGAGAAAGTGATTGGACCACTGCATTCGAATCGGCATTACGCAGGTAAACCACATAACCGGCGCCCTGAAAAGCGGTAACTGCTATAGTCAGCAAACGGGTGTACTGATTTAACTCTCTACGGCCGCTTTCACCTTCTTTCTGTAATTTCTGGAAATAAGGAATAGCCATAGTTAACAACTGGATAGCAATAGATGCAGAGATGTAAGGCATAATACCTAATGCAAATATGGAAGCACGAGCAAACGCACCACCCGCAAACAGGTTTACCAAACCAAGGATACCACTTGACCCCTGTGATTTGATAGACTCAAGCGCCGTAGGGTCAATACCCGGTAGGCAAATGTAAGTTCCTAAACGGTAAATGAGAATCAGGCCCAAGGTAAGAAGAATCCTCTGTCTGAGTTCTTCTATACTCCAAATCTCTCTAAGTTTCTGAATAAGTTTCATCTATCTCTGTCTTTTTATGGTTAGATGAGGCTGATTGTAACATTCCACATTACTCTGTGGTTTAACCTGCAATCAACTTCCTCTTATATCCGGGCTACTTTTAACTTAAAAAGGATTCCCTTCGCCGGAAATCCTTTTCAATATTCTGACTGCTTATCTTACGATGGTTACACTACCACCCAAACCTTCTATTTTAGCTTTTGCCGATTCACTGATGGCGTGAACGGTAACATTCACTTTACCTTTCAGTTCACCTGTTCCAAGTACTTTTATCAACGCACTTTTTCCAAGAACGCCCCTGTTGCGCATTTCGTCAACAGTGATTTCTTTCAAACCGTGTTTTTCAATCATCAGTTGAATCTGGCCCAGGTTCAAAGCTTTGTACTCAACACGATTGAAGTTTTTGAAGCCAACTTTCGGAAGCCTTCTTTGTAAAGGCATCTGTCCTCCTTCAAATCCAAGTTTCGACTTGTAACCTGAACGCGACTTTGCTCCCTTATGTCCTCTTCCTGAAGTTCCGGCATCGGTAGAACCTTGTCCGCGACCTAATCTTTTCTTCTTTCCTATTGAACCTTTAGCAGGTTTTAAATTGTGCAATTCCATTTTGAAATGTTTACTATCGTTGGTCTTTACCAGTTTAACGGTACGACTAAATATTTTCTACTTTAACCAGGTGCAACACCTTTCTGATCATGCCTTCAACAGCAGGATTCTTTTCTATTTCGTTGCTATCGCCGATTTTGTTTAAACCCAGCGCACGCATAGTTCTTTTCTGACGCTCGTCTTTTTCTATCGTGCTTACAGTCTTTGTAATTCTAACCTTTGCCATAACTATTTGTATTTCTGTTTTGCCTTTTGTATTAAAGTCCCCTTCGGGGATTTAGGGGCCTAGAACTTAAAGTGCGCAAAAGCCTTGTTAGCCTCAGCCATCTTATGGGTATCTTCTTTCTTCTTATAAGCACCACCTTCGCCCTTAGACGCAGCTACTATTTCAGAAGCAAGCTTATCGGCCATGCTCTTACCGTTTCTGTCGCGGCTATACTGTATTAACCACTTCATAGCAACCGATACTTTTCTTTCGCCACGAACTTCGGTAGGTATCTGGAAGTTAGCACCACCAATACGGCGTGTTTTTACTTCTACAGATGGCCCAACGTTCTGGATAGCTTTTTTCCAGATATCCAAACCATTTTCCTTGGTCCTTTCGCCAACCAGGTCAAGCGCTCCGTAGAAAACCCCGTATGCAACGGACTTCTTTCCTTCGTACATTAAACGGTTAACAAACTGAGTGATCATTACATCTCCGAATTTCGGATCTGGCTGAACGTATCTCTTGGGTGCTTTTTTCTTTCTCATCTTATATTATCTATTATCAGTTAACTGTGATCTGACTTTTTAATTATTACTTTTTCTTTTTTGCAGCTGGTGCTCCCTTGGCAGCTACTACAGCACCGGCTTTAGGGCGTTTAGTGCCATATTTAGAACGGCTCTTTTTACGGTTTTCAACACCGGCTGTATCTAATGAACCACGAACGATGTGGTAACGAACACCCGGAAGATCTTTTACCCTGCCACCACGGATAAGCACGATTGAGTGTTCCTGAAGGTTGTGGCCTTCGCCCGGGATATAGGCAATAATTTCTACAGCATTGGTTAAGCGCACTTTAGCCACTTTACGCAAAGCCGAGTTCGGTTTCTTTGGCGTTGTAGTATAAACACGGGTGCAAACACCTCTTTTTTGAGGGCATGAATCCAATGCACGGCTCTTTGATTTAGCACGTATAATAGTGCGTGCATTTCTTACTAACTGTTGTATTGTAGGCATTCGGTCTTTATTTTAAGGACGGCAAAAGTAGACTTATTATTTGAATTTCAAAAAAAAGAAAAGGAAAAAGCTGGGAGATATGGCGGGAATGGGATTGAGATTGCTTTAAGGTGGGTGGGGTTTTGCAAACGGGGGCGAATTTGGGTGTATAGGGATTGGGACGGTGGGGCTGGTCAATCAAGATTTGACAACTTTTAAANNAGGGCACCCGCGAGGGGCGCCCCTACAACAGGCGGCTGTTGCAGGTTATTATTATGCCTATTGATGGAAAATAAATTTTGCAATACCGATAAATGAAACCAGTTGGCCAATCCAAAAAATGAACATCCATTTAATCAGGCCTGAACGGCTTTTTTCAACCTCAATTCTTAAATCCATTAAATCCTGTTTGGTGGCCAGCACAGTTTCCATAAAACAAATTTAAAAACAAAATACGGCCCTGCAAAATCAGCTCTATATAAGGATGATTTGGCGTTTCGGCAAAAGGGCACCCGCGAGGGGCGCCCCTACGGTTGGACGGCTGTTGGTTTGGCTGTTTTGTATTAAGCCCTGAAAGTGTTTCATCCCGACTTAGTCGGGGCGGCGGAATATATCAGCACCGGGTGAAGCCTTGCCTACCGGCAGGCAGGCCCGGTGTTGATGGAATTAATTTTATAAAGCCCTACAGGGAGGGGCGTAATACGGTATTAAGGCAGATTGCCGAACACAAATACAGTAGCCAGAGGCTACAAACATAGCAGAGCATAGCTGGAAGCTAGGCTCAAAGAATACGCTATGGCCAAATGGGGGGATGAATTGAACAAAGGATAAAACAACCTTGGGAAAATAAAAGTGCGGGAAGGGACACCCCTATAAAAAACGATACCCGGCAGTTTGAATTGCTTCAGGGATCGCCGGGAACTAGATGCTTCAAAGATAAGTAATAAAGTTAACTTTCCAAAAAGTTTGCAAATGATTTTTGAGGATTTTGAAAGCATAATGACCCCGACCAGAATGAACCGCTACCTTGCGGCTTGCACCGGCAATACCAGAAAAGCAATGACTTTATACCGTAAAAACCTCCAATTATCGCAGGAAATTTTTACCGTGGTAAGTTGTTTTGAAGTGGCTTTACGCAATGCTATTGACAGGCACTGTTCAACAAATTGGGTGCAGATTGGTTAAGAAACGGAGCTAAGGCGGGTGGGATTTTTGATAATGGCTATTGTCGCTTAACCGCCCGAAACATAAATGATGCTGTTTTAGATTTAAACCCCTATTATACGCACAACAAACTGGTTGCAGTACTCGGTTTTGGCTTTTGGCGGTATATGTTCTCTATGCATCAATATACGGCAACGGGCAGAACATTATTGGCTATTTTCCCCGCCAAGCCCACCAGCACACCAACTGTACAATACAATCAATATTTTGTTTTTAATCAATTAAAACAGATTAATGATATTAGAAACCGCATTGCCCACCACGAGCCCATTTGCTTTCAACCAGGATTGCCTGCTAAGGATACCAGCTATGCCAGGCAACATTATGGTTTAATTTTGCAACTCTTTCAATGGATGAGTATTGATCATGCAGCGCTGCTATACGGACTTGACCATATTAATACTGTTTGCAAAGAAATTGACACATTATAAAAATGGTTGTATTCGGCTGTTTTGTATTAAGCCCTGAAAGCGGCGTAATATATTAGCACCGGGGGAAGCCTTGCCTACCGGCAGGCAGGCCCGGTGTTGATGCAATTGATTTTATACAGCCCTACAGGGGCGTAATAAGGGATTAAGGCACATTGCCAAACACAAATACACTAGCCAGAGGCTACAAACATAGCAGAGCGTAGCTGGAAGCTACGCTCAAAAAGTACGCTACGCCCAAGTGGGGTGTAATTCGATATTGTGGATAATAGCACCCAATGGGTGAAGCCTTGCCTACCGGCAGGCAGGCCCGGTGTTGATGGAATTAATTTTATACAGCCCTACAGGGTCGCAATACGGTATTAATGGCACATTGCTGAATGCAAATACAGTAGCAACAAAATACACGCATTAAAAATGCGGTGGCCACATAATCCTCGTTAAAATAAACGAGGACCAGTTGAGATTGGCAATTTGACGTTTCGGCACAAGGGCACCCGCGAGGGGCGCCCCTACGGTTGGGCGGCTGTTGGTTTGGCTGTTTTGTATTAAGCCCTGAAAGCGGCGTAATATATTAGCACCGGGTGAAGCCCGGTGTTGGTGCGTTAATTTTATACAGCCCTACAGGGGCGTAATACGGTATTAATGGCTCGTTGCTAAATGCAAATACAGTAGCAACAAAATACGTTACTGTTCAGCAGTTAATGTA
>PMXD01000340.1:20069-24873 GCA_003165895.1 Bacteroidota bacterium
AAAGAAAATAAAAAACAACCGGGTGCGATGTATTAAAGCTTAACCCGGAACGTTTCGAATAGCACCGGATGAAGCCTTGCCTATCGGCAGGCAGGCCCGGTGTAGATGCAATTAATTTTATAAAGCCCTACAGGGGCGTAATAAGGGATTAAGGCACATTGCCAAACACAAATACAGTAGCCAGAGGCTACATACATAGCAGAGCGTAGCTGGAAGCTACGCTCAAAGAATACGCTACGACCAAGCGGGGGTAATACGGTATTTATGGCATGTTGCTAAATGCAAATACTGTAGCAACAAAATATACGCACTAAAAATGCGGTGGCCTGTAATCCTCGTTAAAACAAACGAGGACCAGTTGAGGAAGCTCATTCAATCATGAAAAGAAGCGACGCAAATGCATTGCGCTGTCCGGTTGATGTAACCACGCCAAAACCTTGCAGGCATCAACACGAACCGCTACATGCAAACAACCCATATTCTTTTCATTCCTTCATTCGCTTCCCTTGTTTTTGCCACGCCACGCTTACCGCCCTCATCATGTAAGCGCGCCTGCTAAAATTCATCTTCTATTGTAACTGTCCCTTTCGAAACACTCGTTTACTCGTAACTACGGAAATGGTTACAACAAACATGGATTAGGCTACAAAAATGACGTCTGCCATATTGACCTTTGCGCCGTTCAGCTTATTATTGAAAAAACAATCTGAATATTTATGAACATAACAATAACCGGTTCTTTAGGTCATATCAGCAAACCGCTAACCGAAGAGTTGGTTCAAAAAGGACATTCGGTAACTGTTATCAGCAGCAAAGTTAAAAGACAAACAGAAATTGAAGCCATTGGTGCAAAAGCAGCTATCGGCACAATGGAAGACCTTGATTTTTTATCAGCCACTTTTAAAGGTGCAGATGTAGTGTATGTTATGGAAACGCTTGGTGGTGCACACAGCTTCTTCGACAAAAATCTTGACATTGTAGATGCTACTACTAAGATTTGCAATAATCACAAACAGGCTATTCAACATGCAGGTGTAAAGCATGTAGTGCATCTCAGTAGCGTTGGTGCGCATACCGATAAAGGTGTTGGTCTTTTAGAATTGCATTTTATCGCAGAAAATATTTTAAAACAATTGCCAAACGATGTTTCTATTAAATCTATGCGCCCTGTAGGTTTTTACAACAATATGCTTGGGTTTATACCAACCATAAAAGCACAAAACGCAATTATTTCAAACTACGGTGGCGATGAAAAAGAACCTTGGGTGTCGCCATTGGATATTGCAACGGTTATTGCTGAAGAAATTGAAAAACCTTTTAATGGCAGAGAAACTCGTTACATAGCAAGCGACGAAGTTTCGCCAAATGAAGCAGCAAAAATTCTGGGCGAGGCAATCGGTAAACCTGATTTGAAATGGTTGACTATTTCTGATGAGCAATTCTTAGATGGTTTATTATCATCAGGCATGAACCCACAAATTGCCAAAGGTTTTACAGAAATGAATGCAAGCAGCCGCAATGGCGTGTTGTACAAAGATTACAACAATAACAAACCAACCTTAGGAAAAATTAAGCTAAAAGATTTTACAAAGGAATTTGCCATTGTTTTTAGCCAAGGATAAGTTTTAATATAAAATAAGAAAAAAATGAAAAAAATATTAGTAATTGGTGCATCGGGTTTTGTTGGCGGAAATTTAGCAAAACAATTATTAGCTGACGGATATGATGTAAGATGCTTAGCACGAACGCCAGATAAAATTCGTGATTTGGCGAAAGCAGGTTGCGAAGTGGTACAAGGTGATATTTCAGAAATTCAATCATTGCAAAATGCTACAAAATCCATTGATGCAGTTTATATTTCCATCCAAACCATTGTAGCACAGCCTGCCAATAAAGGTTCAAAAGATTTTATGGATGTGGAACTTGCCGGAGTGCAAAACATAGTAAATGCTTGCAAACAAAATGGCGTAACTCGCATAATTTATGTTACCTTTTTAGGGACTTCACCCGATTCAAAAAGTGCTTGGAGTAGAGGTCGCTGGAAAGGAGAACAACTTTTAATAAATAGTGGACTTAATGCTACTATCATAAGACCGGGTATGATTGTAGGTGTAGGCGGACAAGGTTATAACGCTGTGGTAAGAAATGCTAAAAAAAGTACAGCTTTTATAATGGGTAGCGGCAAGCAAAGATATCGCAGTATTGCCGTTAGCGATTTGGTATATTATCTTGAAGGAGTACTCAATGAACCGAAAGCCTTTGGGCAGGGTTATGATGTTGGTGGTGACGAAATGTACAATATGGAACAAATGACAGATTTAGTAGCAGATGCTCTTAAAAGGCCTCATCCAAGAAAATGGCATATCCCAGTGGGCGTGCTGGGTTCTTTGTCGTTCATTTTAGAGCCTCTTATGAAAATGCAAAAAGGATTTTTGAAAAGCTACGTAGACGGTATGGCAAGCGAATTAATTGGTGTTGACCCTAACGCGATTAGAAAAATATTGCCCCGACCATTACTTACATTTAAAGAAGCTACAATAAAGGCTTTAGGTATATAAAGATGTAAATTTGCATTATGGCAAACAAACAACCGTACCGGATTAAAACGATAAGCCAATATCATCAACTTACAGGGCTTCCTAAGCCAGAGCATCCTTTAATCAGTGCTATAAACATTGAATCCATTAAGCAATTACCTGGCAATGAGCCAATGAGTTTGGTATTTGATTTTTATTCCATCTCGCTTAAAAGGAATTCCAATGTCAAGTATAAATACGGTCAGCAAGAATATGATTTTGACGAAGGTGTTATGTTTTTTATTTCACCTAATCAGATCTTTGGCATCGACCCCGCAAAAAATGCAATATTAAAAAAACATTCCGGATGGTTGTTACTTGTCCATCCGGACTTTTTATGGAACACGTCATTAGCTAAAACAATAAAGCAATACGAATACTTTAATTATTCAGTGCATGAGGCTCTTTACCTTTCTGAAAAGGAAGAAACGACTATTACCGGTATTATAAAAAACATTGAGCAGGAATATCACTCCAATATTGACAAGTTCAGCCAGGATATAATTATTGCCCAGCTTGAAGTACTTCTCAATTATTCGGAAAGATTTTATGAGCGCCAGTTCATCACCCGGAAAATTACAAACCATAAAATACTCAATCGTTTTGAGGATATTCTTACAAAATATTTTAATGGTAATCTTTTAGCTGAAAAGGGATTACCCACTGTTCAATACATTGCCCAGGAATTAAACGTATCACCTAATTATTTGAGCGCATTGCTAAAAATATTGACGGGACAAAACACCCAGCAACACATACATGATAAATTAATAGAGGGTGCAAAAGAAAAATTAACCACTACCGATTTGTCAGTAAGTGAGATAGCCTATCAATTGGGATTTGAACATTCACAGTCCTTTAGCAGATTATTCAAGATCAAAACCAAACTTTCACCTTTGGAATTCCGGCATTCCTTTAATTGATCTGTATTTAGCGTAGTTAATAAATGCCATGTCTTCAATTCAAAGGGAGACTCGCTGACATCATGTGTCTCAGGTCAGTTCATTCATTCCTTCATTCGCTTCCCTTGTTTTTGCCACGCCCGGCAACGCTTCCCGTCCACATCAGAAAATTATGCCTGCTAAAATTGGCCTTCTATTGCAACTGTCCCTCGCTCCCCGGTGCTGATGTATTACGCCACTTTCAGGGCTTAAAGGCAAACCAAAAATGCTTAAGCAAAATAAAAGGGGGGGTAGGTAGCAGTTTTTTGTTAATTTTTGACGTAAACGGTTTATAATCAATAAAGTAATTCATTTTTTCTGCTACCTACCCCCCCCTGGTATCAGGTGCTCCGAACCTCGGGGAAAGGAGGCTTAATACAAACAGCAGCCCCTCCAAACCTCCCCGAAAGGGAGGCTTAATACAGAACAGCCTCCTCACCTAAATCCTCTCCGAGGGAGAGGACTTTAGCAGCCAACCAGCCCTGTGCTCCTCGGCCCCAAAAACAAAAAAGACCGCCCGGAGGCAGTCTTTTTTATGATGATTTTTACGAATGCTTATTTAACCATCTCGAAACTTAACCAGTGGCAGATTACAGCACCCATTAATACCAGGTTAATGAACCAGAAGCCCCATGTAATAAGAACGTACTTAATGCCGCGCTGCTCAAAAACCGCACTGCTTGCTATTAATGGCAGGGCAAAGAAAACGGCTGTAATGGCACCATGTAATGCACCATGCCTGTAGGTGCGGAAACTGTGGCCGTAACTGTGCCAAAGGCTGGAAACAGTTAGGTAGAGGTGCGAGTTAGGGTCTTGCAGCGCCGCCCGGCCTGAACTGTCCTGCAGCATAGAGTTGAGTCCCAGTTGATGGATTACCAATACTGAAAGGATTATGGCAATCATAAAACTAAAAAAGTAAAGCAAGCCCATACTAAGCGCCATGCTGCCCTGTTTGGCTTTTTCGGGTGTTATGCCGGTGGCTTCCTGCCAGGCTTTGGCAAATAATAACGGGCTATACCAGGCCGCACCAACGATAAGTGGTATCAGGGCGGCTACCGCCCATACTAGTAAATTGTGTGTCATAATGTTTTGGGTTTTGTTAAAAATACCAATTTTTATGAAATTCCAAATTTTTATTAAAGAATATGTGTTTATAACATCTCCGCAACCCTCTTACCTGCCTGTCCGGCAGGCAGGCTCGCGGGGCGGGAGAACCGCTTCCCCGAAATACAGAATACAGCCGGCGGGCAAAGTTGTTTTTTCACCGCAGAGTCTCCCTTCCGAAGG
>PMXD01000191.1 GCA_003165895.1 Bacteroidota bacterium
TGAGGGTGAGTAGTTACAAAAATTGATGTGGAACAGCCTTTTTTCATTAATATGCAATACAAAAGCAAATGTGTGGGATTTAGGATGAAATTTACCGGGGTTTTACTTGTTCAAATACTTTTCTCCATCTCAGTAATTGCTCAGCAGGATACCAGTGCGTTTGTAACTTTCGAAGTGAGCATACCTGCCGGTTACAATTTATCATTTTACACCAACGATTCGGCAAGGCTTCAGGCTTTCATATCGGCCAATGCAGCAGCACAACAGGCATTACAGCATGTAAATGTGCAATCTTTTGCACAGGAGTTTCCGGCATCACACTATCAATACCTGCGCAATGTTTACACCATAACCTGCGCTAATGATGCTGCCAGTATAGGCTCCATATTATCCTTACACAGTGCCGACCCGGTGAACTTTGAATATGTAAAGCAAATTCCGCCTATAGTGCCGCTGGGCACTTATACCCCAAACGATTATCATGGTGTTTCGGGTGCCGATTGCAGTGCACAGCTTAATTATATTAACGCTCCCGCAGCATGGGGCGTAACCAAAGGCAACCCGGCTATTACCATCGGCATTAACGACCCCAGTGGATTTGATGTAAAAAACCCCGACCTGGTGGGAAAAATAATTGGAGTAGACGCAGGCAACGTGGCCCAGTTTCATGGCACATCAGTTGCAGGGTGCGCAGCAGCACATACCGATAACGGAATTGGTGTGGCCGCTATCGGTTTTAACTGCACCCTATTACTGGACCATAGAGGTGGCGATGGGGTAAACCTGCAAATGTCGGGCAACGGTATCAGGGTAATTAATAACAGCTGGTTTTATGGCTTTGATTGCAGTGCCACCTTTACCCCCGGTAACTTTATTTACGACGAACTGGTATACGATGAGATATATGAAAATGGTACCAGTATCTGCTTTGCTGCCGGTAATGGCCTTAGTGGTTTCGGCCATTGCCCCAGTTTATATAGCTATGCTTACCCGGTTTCTTTAGATCATATTATTACCGTAGGGCCGGTAAGTTGCCAAAATCCTTTGGGAACCTATACAAGCTTTTCGCCCGCTTTTCCGCCTGGTGGTATTCCATGGCTTTGGAAAGACTGCCATGAAGAAAGCCCGGGTTATGCCATCGGACAATTTGAGACCCTGAATTACGAGGCCAATGAAAGGGTAGATATTTCGGCTCCGGCATATAATGTCGCATCCACATATTATGACCCGAACGACAGCTCTGCTCATTATTTAGGATATGCCTGCGGCACTTCATTTGCCAGCCCTATTGTAGCCGGCACTATTGGATTAATCCTTTCGGCAAATGCATGCCTGAGCCCTTATCAGACAGAATATTTATTAAAAACGAGTGCCCGTAATATTGATTTTGTAGAATATCCACCCGGCAGCGGCATAAACCTGAACGCCAACTACGTGGGCAAAATGGGCTCAGGTGCGCTTGATGCCGGTGCAGCAGTTACGGCAGCCAGTAATTTTAACTGTAATGACACCGCCACGCAAACCCTGTATATAGCGGGTGTAGAGTTAAATACCATATGCGCCTCCGGTCATAGTTCAAATGGCCTTGACCCGGTATTATATCCCGTTATTCAAAACGGTACCCCGCCATATACTTACCGGTGGGACCCTATGCCTTCAAATAATTCCACCCTTAGTGATTATGCCTCCGGCAGCCCGACGGTTGTAAGCGGTAACTATGTGCAATACCGGTTAGGGGTATATGATCATTCAACGCCGGTGCCAAAAGAGGCTTCGAGAATAATACAGTTGGCCCTGGATACCCTTCAAACTCCGTTGCTTACTTTACGTGATTCATATATGGACATGCTGAGCGAACCGAATACACAAGCCAACACAGATGGTTACGATTGGCAAATTGGGTTAAGCCCGGATATTTTAAACCGGTTGCAGGATGACCATATTTTTGTGAATCAAAACCCGGTTTACACATCCGGTACAGCAAACTATGTCAATGCGCGGGTGCGCAACGTGGGATGCACAGCAAGCACCGGCGCTGAGCTGCTTAATTTATACTGGACAAAAGCCGGCACCATGCAAAGTTGGCCAACAGATTGGACCACCGGTAAATTTACCAATACTGCCACCGGTGCGTCGTGGCCAGCGGGTGGGCAAATAACGGCAACCCCGGTTGCAATTCCTGTAGTTGCGCCCGGTGGTGAAGTTTCGTTAAGCGCCCCCTGGTACCCGCCTAATCCCGCTAATTATGATGCTTCATTAAATACAGTGGATGTAAGCCTTTTGGGGCGCATTGAAACAACAGCCAGTGCGCCATATGGAATGACCATACCGGAGGGAAACAATACAGCTTCAAATATTATCAATAACAATAAAATTGCAACCCATAACCTGGTTGTAAATAACCCGGCAGGCGATGCTGTTCAGTGGCACCAGGTTTTATTTGCCAATACCGAAAACTACGACCGTGAATTTACCATTGAGATTGGAACGGATAAACAATTTCATCCAAGTTTTTCGGGCGATATGTCGGCTTATGCAAAGGTTGAAGTTCAGCTTGGCGATTTGTACGACAGATGGGTGGCCGGTGGCAGCCAGGGCAACAACATATCAGTAGACGGTAAAAACAAAAGCGTAATTTTTACGGGCGAGAACAAAATTATTTTGAATGGCATAACTATTCATGCCAACGAAAAGCTCCCTGCATTGGTGGGTATCTTTATAACTCAACAGCCATTAACAGACCAGTACTTTCATATCCGCCAACTGTTAGATACAACAGGAAGCCAACAAGTTTATCCTTATGGCAATATCAGTTTTCTGATACCCGGTTGCAGCGGCGATACCGGTTGTGCAGCTGTGGCAAACCCCAACACCAGCGGCATACCGGTTGCTTTGCGCATCAATGTTTTTCCTAATCCGGTTTCAAATACTTTAACTATACTTTATGCGGGTTACGACCAAAATACTATCAGCTATTCTATAACAGACCAGTGGGGACAAAGGTTATTGAATGAAAGTGGAATAAACGTGGGTTTTGGTTCCGAAAACTACATTGATGTAACGCAGCTAAGCGATGGAGTTTACTTTTTAAAGGTTACCGATAAATACAATAGCTCAACGGTTGTAAAAATTGTAAAAGACTAATGGAGAACGGGGTGATTAAGATTCGGTCCTACATATTTTCGGGCATCAGATTCGCAAAGATGCTCACCACCCCCTGCACCCCCGCCAGCGGGGGACAATCATTCTTTTTCTGCGCTACGCTTGAAAAAGAATGATTAAATAACAAAATCAACTGCCTTACTACAACACCATCAGATTACATCCTCTTATCTCTGCGTTATCCATCCTGCCCAGAATTTCAAAGCTGCCGTTTTCATTCACCTTTGCAATATCGTTAGTTGCAATGAACGAGCAAGACAAAACATTGGCCAGGTCAATAATATTTACTGCACCAGCCTTGCCGGGTTCCTGCAGTTTAAGGGGGTCGTACACATCGCGGGTAATTATTTTCATCCAGGGCACCGACTCAAAAATACCCTCTCCTTTTGAATAAGCCTGGCTTAAAAGCTCTGTCATTCCATATTCCGAGTGGATTTTAGAAACCCCAAAGGCTGCGCACAATTTTTCGTGCACTTCTTCACGCGTCAGCTCTTCGCGCTTGCCTTTCATGCCACCGGTTTCCATAATTATCAGTTCGGGAAAATGGGTATTAAACAACTCAGCAAAATCAAGCAGGGCAAAGGTTACGCCCAGCAAAATCACCTTCTCTCCTCTTGCTTTCAAATCCAGCAAAATGCCCCGCAGCTTCTCAAATTCATTCAAAAAAAAGCCGCTTTCCTTTTTTCCTGAAAGACGAATCAGCTTATCAGCCATATATACCAATGAAGAATTTCCCCGTTCAAGGTAAGAAGGCAACAGGGCTAAAATGGTATAATCTTCAGGTTTGCCATAAAATGCATCAAAGCCTTTTAAAAAGCTTCGTTCGTAAATACCGGTATCGGCCACATAATGCCGGGAAGGGATGCTTCCGGTGGTGCCGCTGCTTTCAAAAACCTTTACAGCTTCTGCTCCTTGTTTTATTACCCGGTAACTTTTAAAAAATTCGATTGGCAGAAAGGGGATATCAGTTAATTGCGTAACGGAGTTTGGGGTTCTTTTCAACGACTGGCAAAACAGGCGGTATATTTCTACCTCTTTAAACTGAAACCGGAACACTTCAAGGGCAGTTTTTT
Source organism: Bacteroidota bacterium (assembly GCA_003165895.1). Classification (GTDB taxonomy): domain Bacteria; phylum Bacteroidota; class Bacteroidia; order Chitinophagales; family LD1; genus Bog-950. The sequence continues at coordinate 4,236 of PMXD01000191.1, forward strand.
CAAAATCAGATTCGCTGGCAGAAAATATTTTATCACTAAGTGGTAACAAGCTTAACTAAAATTAGGCCGCAAAAATGCAATAAATAAGGCAAATTTCAGTTTCTTTGAATCTATGCGCAAAGCAGCTTTTGTATATACTATACTTGCCTTTACCCTTTATTCGTGTATAAAGCCGCCTACGTATTCCATTATTCCGGCAATTGCCTTTGTGTCGGTGTCATCCTCTAATATTACCAGTGGGTTTGCTGATACTATTACTTTTTCTTTTACCGATGGGGATGGCGACATTGGCGTTAGTGCCAGTGACACCAATACCAGCGACTCTGTTTGCTGCGGTATTCAACATGGAGATTCTTCCTGTTTGCATTTGCCGCAGTTTGATGTTTTTCTTATTGACGGCAGAGATTTATGTATTGAAGCATTTGCCTCCGCCAATGTTCAACCTGCCGGTAAATACAAGGCTATATCAGGAACAATTGAAGTTATTGCCGAGGCGTATAATACAAAATGTTTCGGCGGTTGCCCCTGCGCGGTAAACGATACGGTAACTTATGCCATTATACTCAGGGATATGGCAGGGCATTTGAGTAATACAATACACACTACGCCTATTGCAATAAACTGCAATTAGCCTCACCCCTTTGTCTGTCGGCATCTCTCCATCAGAAAGCTAATGGTTCGGCTACACTCACCATGACAGCGCAAAGCAATCTGACAGAGAGGGAAGAACCATATTGCATCTGATCACTGTTATTTATAAAGTAAGGCAATAATTACCTGTAAGGACTTCTGTTCTTTACCCTCTGCACCTTCCCTCTGCGAAAAACTATGCTTTACCCAAATTTTTTGAGAATCATAAATTATGTCCACCTCAAAACTATTAGAAACAATCAAACGGGGAAGGTTTGTATTTAAATATAAGCAGATGTCATTGCGAAACCTTTTCCAATAAAAAAAATAGAAGAGAAAAGGCTGCGGCAATCTTCCGCTGTATCTTTCATGGGTAATTTGCCAGCTAAAGACACACCGGAAGATTGCCACGGTTAATATTTTTTTTTATTTTTTACGGGAATTAACCTTGCAATGACGCCGTTATAAAAACTTCAAAATGAAGACCTTCCTAGCCGAGTCTCCCCTTTCCTGCTNNATGTCGGGGAGAGGCCTGTATTGTTTGCAGAACTCAAACCACCCGCAACCAACTAATGCAATTTATTCCTACGCTTATCTATCTTAGCACGGATAATTAAAGCTGTTATTTGAATTTGAATTATACCAAAATGACCAAACACCAAATCCTTTATCTCCTTCTCTTTTTTCTTCCGCTTGCGGCAATGGCACAAAAGGATAATCCTGTTGCTAACCCCGCAGCGGTTGTAACGCAGGGCCACGCCCGCTTTACGGTGCTAACGGATATGTTGCTGCGCATGGAGTATGCCGGTAATGATTCTTTTACCGATAACGCCACGCTTACCTTTGTAAACCGGAATTTACCTGTGCCCGGTTTTAAAGTTGACCATAACAACGGTTGGCTTACAATCACAACCGCACACCTGGCTTTGAGCTACAAAGAGAATTCGGGAAAATTTACCGGGCACAACCTGAAGGTAACTTACCTGGATACGCTTAGTGCCGACCGCAAAGTAACAGCCGACCATTATACCTGGAAACCCGGCGCCAAAGACCACAAAAACCTGAAAGGCACCACCCGCACGCTGGACGGTGCGCTGGGTAAATTCAGCTTAGGAAGTATGAAAAAACTGCCTGTTGAAGATGGCATTATATCGCACAGCGGCTGGGCTTTTATTGACGATTCTCAACGGCCTTTGTTTGATCATTCAGACTGGCCGTGGGTGCAGGCGCGCAATAACAGCGGTGCACAAGACTGGTATTTTTTCGGTTACGGAACTAATTACAAACGTGCGCTGTACGATTTTGTATCTACCTCCGGCCATATTTCTCTTCCACCCAAATATGCATTTGGTATCTGGTATTCGCGCTACTGGCGTTACAGCGAACAGGACATGAAGGATATTGTAAACGGCTATGAGAAAAACGATATTCCTTTAGATGTTCTGGTGGTTGATATGGACTGGCATTTAACCGAACATAGCAGCCCTGAAATATTCAGCCAATACAATCCAAAACTAAACGGATGGACCGGTTTTACCTGGGAGAAAAAACTTTTCCCCGATTACCATGAGTTTTTGAAATGGACAGATGACAACCGGTTGCAAACCTGCCTTAACCTTCACCCTGCTGCCGGCGTTCAGCCGCATGAGGCTGCTTACGGGGCTTTTGCCAACGCAATGGGTGTTGATACTACCCATCACCCCACTATTCCTTTCGACATTACCAACAAAAAATTTGCGCAGGCGTATTTTGATGTGCTGCTTCATCCGTACGAAAAAGCCGGTGTTGATTTTTGGTGGTTAGATTGGCAGCAGTGGGGCAACACCAACATTAAAGGTGTAAACCCTACCTTCTTTTTAAACTACGTGCATTACAGCGATATGCAGCGCCAGGGCAAACGTCCGCTTATTTTTCACCGGTATGGGGGCCTTGGCAACCAGCGCTACCAGATTGGCTTTTCAGGCGATTGCATTATTAACTGGAAATCGCTGGCCTACCAGCCGGAGTTTACCTACACCGCTGCCAATGTGGGCTTTGGTTTCTGGAGCCACGATATTGGCGGGCACACCAATCCCATCAGTAAAAAAGATAAGCAGAACCCCGAGTTATTTACGCGTTGGGTGCAGTGGGGCGCCTTCAGTCCAATCTTCCGCACTCACGCTACGAATGACCCCGAAATTGAAAGACGGATATGGAAATATCCCGATGCCAATTTTAAGGCAATGCGCAAGGCTATACAGCAACGATACGCGCTGCTGCCTTACATTTACACCTGTGCCCGCGCTGCTTATGATAGCGGTATATCGCTGGTGCACCCCATGTATTACGAATACCCCAACGCGCCGGAAGCGTACCTGTTTAAACACCAGTACTATTTTGGCAGCGATATGATTGTTGCCCCCATTACCGAGCCCATGCACGATATGGATAAAATTGTTGAAGGCGTATGGCTGCCCGAAGGCGATTGGTACGATTACCGCAACAATGTAATTGAAACCGGGCCAACGCTGGCAACACAGTTTTATGACCTTGACGAAATACCGGTGTATGTAAAGGCTGGTAGCATTATACCTACCCAAACGGCTAAGCACCGCATAACCGGCAGCGTAATGGATACGTTGTTGTTAACCGTTTATCCTTACAACGTTTACGCCAAGGGGGCAAAGGATAGAAATGATTCGGCCATAGTTGAACAGCAGGCATCATTTAATCTTTACGAGGATGATGGCACTACCGAAAACTATAAGCAAAACATTTGCAGCTACACACGCTTTACCTATAACCGCAAGGCAGACAACAACACTTTTACCATTGAACCTGATGGCAAAACCTTTACCGGCCAGGTGCCCGAAAGGTGCTACGTAATAACCATTATGCACAGCGTTAAACCCAGGTTAATAACAGTAAACACCCAGCCAACCATTGAAGGTTACGACTGGTTTTATGATGCGGCCAAAAAAGTTTTGACCATGCATGTGCCAAAGCAGAAGTTGGGAAAGATTGTGGTGGGCCTGTAGGGGCATACCCACGTGTCTGCGCTTGGCACAAATGCAGCGACAACCTGATAATAATCCGATGCCCGTTTGGTTACTCTGTATTTTCTCTGCGCTATAAATGTATTTTGGCATTATCCGAAGAACTCTAATACAAACACATGGACTGTCGTTGGGCTGTTCTGCCATGGTTTCCCCTTTAGGGGACGGAAGGGGCGGCTGTTGGGATTGCGGCAATATGGTATGCACTCAATACAAATACCTAATATCCCGGGGATATATTAAATTTAGCATCACAAAAATCAACCACCATGGAAAGCTACGGTAAGTTATTGCTTTATTACGCATTCCCTTATTTCACCATCAGTATGCTGGTTGAGTTGTTATATGCCCGTTGGAAGGGCGAGCATATCAGGCTGATGGATTCGGTTAGCAGCCTCAGCTCGGGCATGGCGAATATTCTGAAGGATACTTTGAAACTTTCCGTAGCTATTATTTCTTACTCGTTTTTACTGAAGTATGTGCACATGTTTACATGGGATAAAGCCCCTGTCTGGATGTACCTGTTCTGCTTTATGTATATTGATTTTACCGGCTACTGGGTGCACCGCATTGAGCATACGGTTAATTATTTCTGGAATCACCACATTATACACCACAGCAGCGAGGAGTTTAACCTGGCCTGCGCCCTGCGCCAAAGCATTTCAGACCTGGTGGGCTTTTTTACCGTCTTTTATTTACCCATGGCTTTGGTAGGTGTGCCTACGGCTGTTATTGGCATTGTTGCCCCCGTACATTTGTTTATGCAGTTTTGGTACCATACCCGCTACATTAACCGCATGGGTGTATTGGAGAAAGTAATTGTAACACCCAGCCACCACCGCGTCCATCATGCCATGAACGATATTTACCTGGACAAAAACTATGGGCAGATATTTATTTTCTGGGATAAGCTGTTTAACACGTATCAGGAAGAACTGGCAGATGTGCCACCTGTTTACGGCGTAAAACGCCCGGTAAAAACCTGGAATCCGTTTATCATCAACTTTAAACATTTGTTTTTGCTGGCCAGCGATGCCTGGCGCACTAAAAGCTATAAAGACAAACTGCGCATCTGGATTATGCCCACCGGCTGGCGCCCTGCAGATGTGGCCGAAAAATACCCCGTAACTTATATTGAAGATGTAACCACCTACGAAAAGCACGACCCGGTTTACAGTAAGGCTTTTGTAGGCTGGTCGTTCTTTCAGATGTTTTGCAGCCTGGCTTTGCTGTCGTTCTTTTTCTACCGCATGGGCAGTTTGCCATATATGGAAACAATGTTGTACGGCGGCTTTTTGATGTTAGCTATTTTTGCCAATACCGCACTGATGGATAAAAAAGCATACGGGGTTATTGCCTGTATTTTGCTGGCAGCTTTTGGAGTGGGCATTATTCTGCTAACCGGCGATTGGTTCGGCGTTAAAAATATTTGGCCTGCTGCTACAAGCGTATTAATTGCTTACCTGGCAGCTACTGCTATTGCCAGTGTGTTTTTTATGGTTTATGAATTTAGCAAGGAAGAGGAAAGTGAAATGGTGATGGTGGGGAATGAATGAGATGCACTTTTATAATAGTTTTCACTAAATAAAAAGATTCGTATGATTGGGTATTATAAAATTGCAGAACAAATTGATTGATATGCAGTATTTGGTTCAGTTAAAATAAACTGTAATGAAATATTCATGCAGCGGGAGATAATAATCAACAACACAAGCGGAATTAATGATTATGATAGCGGTATTCTATTTGGTGTAAGTTATATTCTGGATCATACAAAATATTGCGGTATGTCGATTGATGTGCTTGAGGTTCGAGGCCATGAGGTTGATACAACAAACATGGTAATTGGCTACGTGACAATAATGGCGCTCTGTAATGGGTTTAATTTAGAATTTAAATCAATGCCTTCGTTTAATAGAGAATTAAAATTGTTTGAGTTTCCAAGATGAAATTTGCTTAAAATTCGAAAGATTAGCATGCAATAATAGCGGTTCTAGGCCTTCCGGATGAAGTTCCCAAATCACAAAACGGAAGATTGCCACGGCCAATAACTCTTTTTTTTTAATGGAATTGGCCTCGCAATGCCACTCTTTTTTTATTTATTGCAAACAACCTCCTCAAACATCTGCGGAGCTAACGAATGGGTTTTCCCCTCTCTTTTTTTCAAAGAGAGGGGAAATGTCGACAGACAAAGGGGTGAGTTGGCTGCTTTGCGCAAGGGATAGTAGTGAAAAGCCCACAGCCTGCTCAGCCCTTGCTAAGGCGAGGACTTGTAACGAATAGCCCGGCCGAAGGTGCGCCCAACTGGTCTTTCCTTCCCAGCCGAGTCTCCCCTTTCCGGCTCTGCGGAATGGGCATAGGCGTTAAGTTAAGCANNCTCGGCTGAGAAGGTCTTTAATTTTGTATCACCAGAATTTTTCCGCTTGTCACAAGGTGTACTTATTCACAATGGCATCTGTTTATTTAAGCATACTCCCATCCTTCTTAGAACGTGCAACCGGATAGTATAACATTACATACCACCGGTCATCGGGGTCGTTTTCTATGCCGAAGTTATCGGGGTAGCGGCGGGNNAAAAAAAGTTATCCCACCGCACTTCACTGTGTGCGCCAACCACAATAAATAACTTAATAACAAAATACAATACGTAAGCCTCTCCAAGGCCCATATATACGGCCACTGAGGCTATCCAGATATTAGGCATCAGCATATAATACAAAGCGGCATTGCGGAACGCGGTACCAAAACCCATATCGGGCGATGCGTGGTGCGCCAGGTGCAGCCGCCACAGCCACGGGGCGTTATGTGCCAACCGGTGCCACCAGTATTGTGGCAGGTCGTCGGCTAAAATGAAGAAGAGAAATTGTAAGCCGAATGCAACATGTAGAAACCTGTTTTGCAGACCGGGAATTAAACGGCTGCATATAAACCCCACCAGCAACATTACACCCGGTTGAATAAGAACGGATAACTGCGAGAAGCTAACCAGTTCCATCATGTAATCGTTCCGGCTGCGCCGTGAGCGGCTGTAGGCCCCCACAAGCGCCTCGCCAATACCAAACAGCAACAGGATAAATGCCACCCCTTTAATATCAAAATGATTGATGCCGAATACTACGTTCATACGTTGCACGATTTTATATGTGGTTCTAAAATACATTATTTATGGGTTTGGTGTTGCATTACGTTTGTCCGATACGCAATGTTCATGCCTGAATAGCGTTGACCGCATGTTTCGACCACCCATGAAGGTGAAAATTAAAATATAGCGTGCAGGCAGATAAGCCAAAAATGGCTGCCGTAGCTTATTTGCCATCGCTGCGGCCAATTGGCCAAACTTACGGGCCCGCCGCACCATTTAAATCGTACTTTTTAAAACATCTGCCCGTTTTTAACGTAATAATTGCCAACAGACGATTAACTTACCATCGCATTAAAGCAAAGCATGAAAATAGATAGCAAAAGGAGCCTGATATTACTTTTGGTGGTGCCGGTGCTTTTGGTGGTTCAGCTGGGCCTTGGCATAAGTATATTTCGCACTACGCGTAAAGCAGCTACTATTGAGCGCAATAACAACAAGCTTGATTTATATGTGCGCACCAATTCAAAATATGTTTCGTATTCCGAATCGGCCGTGCGGGAGTATCAGCTTACCGGTGATATTAAATACTACGAATCGTATAAAATATCATTGGATGAGTGGAAAAAGAATGAGGCTTATTTTGATACGCTTGCCCCCGAAATTAAGACGCGTAAAGACTTACAGCCGTTGCGCGACCTGGCCCTGCAAAAGTTGAACCAGATTGTGCAGATTATGGATTTGTACCGCTCCAGTGCAAAAGACTCCGCGCTAAGCCTGGGTAAAAGCCCCTCCGCGCAGGCGCTTATGGATAGTGTGCGCTCAAACTCAACCGACCTGCGCAATATGTTAACCGCTGAAACTGCCTATGCAAGGGCACAGGTGTTTAAGCTGATTTATGCATTTATTATTGTTATAGCAACGCTGATAGTGCTAAGCCTGTTTTTTGCGTGGTTTATTTATACCACGTTTAACCAGCATACCAGCCAGCTTGAAAAATCAGTAGCATCGCTTGAAGAGGCTAATCATAAAATGCTGAAGTTGAATGAGGATTTTAAGGCAGCCAACAATTATCTTGAACAACTGGCTTTTATAAGCGCGCACGACCTTAAATCGCCCATACACACGCTGGGCGGCCTGGTAGACCTGATGATGAGGGCTGAGAATCAAAGCCCGGCCAACCAGGAAATTATGCGCATGCAGAAGAAAGTTATTTTTCAGATGCAGCAAACCAACAACGGCCTTAACGATATTCTGAAACTGCGCGAAGGTTTACTTTCGGAAGCAAGCATAAACCGCGAGCCGATGGCTTTATCGGCCATTGTGGATACCGTTAAATCTAACCTGCAGCAAAGTTTAGATGAAAGCGGCACCCGGCTTACTGTGAATTTAAACGGGCTTGATAAAGTGCCCTTTCCTTTTTTATACATACAAAGTATGTTGTATAATTTAATTTCTAATGCATTAAAATTCAGACACTCAGGGCGCATACCTGTTATTAACCTGCAGGTGAAATGGGCTGAAAAGGATATTTTTATTTTTGTAATAAGCGATAACGGCCTTGGCTTCGACATTTCCCGCAGCAAGGGTAAACTATTTGGTATATTCAAACGCTTTCATCCTGAGATACAGGGAACTGGTGTAGGTTTGCACATTGTTAAATCGATTGTTGAGGCCTTTAACGGCGAAATTGAGGTTGAAAGCGCGGTAGATAAAGGGACTGAATTTACGATAACGATTAAAAATCCATTGATTAACTGATGGCAGGCGCCCGCAAATTTTTATTGATTGACGATGATGAGGCGTTTAATTTTTTAAACCGCATTATACTGGATAGCAAAATAGCAGGTTGCAAGGTTGATGAAGCGCTGAACGGCGAGGCCGCGCTTGCATTACTTGCCAAACAGGAAGAATGCCCCGATGTTATTTTGCTTGACCTGAATATGCCCGGCATGGACGGCTTTGAGTTTTTAGATGAATTTGAAAAAAACAATAAATGCTTCGGGTATTCTAAAATATTTATCCTCACTTCCTCCGCCCGCGAGGAAGACCGCCTTAACGGATTTGCCCATAAATCAGTAGTGGGTTACCTGGGCAAACCATTGTCTGATGAGCATGTAGATGAAATACTGGCAAAGGCCGGGTGAAACCAATAAGAAGCCGTTTAAGAAACAAAGACCTTCCTCGCAGAGTCTCCCCTTTCCGGCTTTGCGGAATGGGGGACTCTGCGTTTATGCGATCTGCCCTCAAACACCGCTTTGGAGCATGACGGGTATAACATACTGTAACCTTTTATTTCAGCAAAGCTGAAAACGAAACCACCGCAGTGATACAAATAATACATGATAAATACTAAGTCTAAATCATAACCCAGACTACTTCCCCTTAAAAAGCTCAGGATGATAAAGCTTTTGTTTATCTATTATTTCCTGCACCAAACTATTTACCGGTTCCTCAAACTCTGGCGGTATCCTTTGTATAGCTAAGGTATCTGTATTTTGAAGTTTAAGAGCGGCGTAATAGATGGCATCATTCTCTTGACCCTTTAAATCAAGTTCTTCACCCGTAAAAAGTTTTATAATTTGGCTGTATTGGAAGTGGATTAATAAATGGATTAAAAAATTAATAACAATTGATTCAGGATTTAATTTTGAAATTGTAGAAACCACTTCTTTGTAATCAAGCGTTTTACCATTCCATAGTTTAATTAAAAACTCTTGGTGAAAGGGCTTTATATCTTCCGTGTCGCCAGAAATAATTTCTAATGCTTTTAACCTGTTTTTTTCATTTGGTATTTTGTAATAGCATATGGATAGCATTTTATTAAGGTATATTTTTTGCCTTGTGTTAAGAAGATTTGCTGCCAAAACCTTGCTCCCCAACGTTATACCCTTTTTATACAGACCTAATTGCACATAAGCTACCATTAAAGACCAGTAAAAGGAAGATTGGTATTCTGCATTTTTGAAATCTTCTGCCGGATGGAGTTTGTTAATTGTAATTACTTCTCTATACATTTTGAGTTGCGTATATGCTTGAGCACATATAGCATATTTCAACTCAAAATTTTGTTCAATCCCTATTACGATAGACAGCGCTTCTTTATACTGCTTATTCCTTAGGTATTTTAGTGCCTCATCCATTGCGGTTCTGCTCAGTTGGGGAAGGCTAGTTTTTGCTTCGTCCGATACAGAATCCAATTTAAGGGCATTATCTATTAACAGATCCCTTTGAACTTCTGTGATCCATTTAGAATGCGCCAAAGCCTTCGCCATCAAGGCAGCATGGTCACCAGTATATTCCTTATTCCCCATACCGGTTACATATTCATCCGCAAGGCGTTTTATTTCTTGCTCATCGTACCAGTTCTCTAAAAATATAGTCCAGCATTTGGCGCTGCGCTTTTGGGCAGGGCCGCCTTGGGTCATTATTAACCAGAGGTTAAAAAAGCGTTCGCTAATACGGTATAGAAAAGTTTTTCCGGTGGGTTCTACTACTTCAACAATGCCAATTTCTTTTAGCTGGCTCAGTTGTGCTGAAACAGTTTTACCGGGCATTTTACACGCTTCCTGCAATTGGCGGGTGGTAGCTGCTTCCCAAAAATCTGCCAGTTTGGTAACTATCAACCTTTGAGCAGGTGGAAGGTTATTTAAGCGTTCCTGGTAAAGCGGGCTGTATAAATCAACTATGTGCCTTAAATAAAAATAACCGTTTTGGGCAGGCCGGTTTACCAGCAAGTCAACAAAAAAGAGAAGTGTACGCGGCAGGCCACCGGTTAATATCCGTATGGCCTCTAACTGGCCGGGGTTGTTTTGAATAAACGTTTTTATTTCCTTGATATTAAGCGCATCGCTCCAGTGGTTTAGTAAAATGTGTATTTCACTACTAGTTAAGCCACCTAAGCGCATTACCTTAAAAAACTCATAAAACGGTTGGTCGTATTTCCAAAAGTGTTCGCTTAAACGCGTGCTGCCACCTATAATTTGTATGTTTTGAAAATTTGTGAGTTGCTCGCGTAGTAAATTGGCATCATCGCTTATGTTTTCAAGTATCCGGTCAACATTATCCAGCAGGATTATTAGTTCCTTCTTGTTTTCTTTTAATGCGGTTTGTATCAAACCAAATCTTTCTCGGGCGTATTGAGTATTATCATCTGGCAGTTCAGCAGGTTCAGTGTTCTTCATTACACCGGCAACTTCAAGCTCCTGTATTACCGCATCCCATAAATCAAACAGGCGATAAATGGAGGATTGTTCTTCGGGTAAGTTTACCACAAGGTAGCGTTTGGCTAATTTTGGTTGATGTATTACTTCGTATTCTATCCGTTTAAGTAAAGTAGATTTACCGCTTCCACGCGCACCTAAAACAAGAAAGTGCTGCATAGAATCGCCCGGTTTATGCTTGGTAATAAACTGGAGGATAGTTTCAAACTCCTTTTTACGGATAACGAAATCTTTCATTATTTCATCGCCTTCCAAAAGCGATGATTGATAATATCTTAATGCGGGGTTATGGATGCCAGGGTTCATAATATTCTGAATTTACGTTTCCAATAAGCTTGTAAAAAAGGCGATACGAAGCTGTAAATGTGATTGTCGTCTTCAATTAAATATCCATCATTACAAAGGTCGTCCATCAGGCCTACGCAGTCTGCATCCAGATTATGTGGTAAGGCTATATCTGCAATTTGCTGTATTGCCAGTTTGTTGTGTTTGGCACAAGCAATAAGCACTTCGTTTAGAAACTTAAATTCGCCATCGTAGGTTTCGGTAAGGCGTGTATACCAATCTTCCAGGTTTCGGTTGTAGCGTATAATGTTTTCAAACGCTTCGTCTATTATCTTCTTTGTAACCTTGGTCTGCTCTTTTTTTTGTGCCAGGGTATCAATCTCGTCCAGCATCAATTGTATATAATAAGGTAGTGCATAACCTACTTTAGCCAGCAAGGCATCGGCCATAGCGTCATTATATTGCAAACTAGCGCCTTTGGTCACTTTTTGTATCAGCGCTTTCGCGTCAGTATGGCTAAGCGCGCCTACCCTTACAGCTTTAATGTCGGTAATGGTGTTTGGCCGGGCAATTTTTTTCACTACAAATTCAAGGCCGATTGAACCGGCAATAACCATAGTAAAGTTTTCAAAGCGACCGGTTTGCCTTAACTCCCTTAATTTATGTAAAATATCTTTTGCCTCCTCGGCCTTGCCGTTCGTTCTCAGTTTGTTTATCACCTCCGGAAACTCATCCAAAAACAGAATCACGTGTTCATCAACTTCAGTCATGCTTTCCAATAAACTGAATAGCTCCTTAACAAAATCCAATCCCTGTCTGTCGAATTTTACACCGGTGGCAGTAATCTCTTTAATACTGAATTGGCTTGTTACTTTGGCCAGCCAGGTTTTTGCTTTGGCACCTTTGTTTGCGCATTTAAGCACCATTTCAAAAATTCGTTCAAATAATTCGGGCATGCTTTTTACTGATTGGATATTTTCGTAAAAGCAGACATACCCTTCTTCGGGGTACTTAGTTATGCGCTTCATAATAGAAGTCTTACCTACCCTTCGGGGAGCCAGGAAGCGAATATGTTCGCCGCATTTAACTCTGCGCCAAAACTCTTTTTCAATGTCTTTTCTATCGAAATAATTGCTGCCCACGGCCGGCGAACCTGTAGTTGTATTAGGTGAAACCCATTCTTTCATGTGACTATAGATTTATTGTCACAAAGTTATGACTATAATTTTATTGTCAAACAAGTTTAACTACAAAATTATAGTCACGAAAGTATTTGGTGTCTACATGATTGATTATCAGTGTAATAGGATTTGCATGAAAACAGGAAAGAAGATGGGATGAATAGCGTCTAAAAGCCAGAGTTGCGGTAAATCGCTTGACCATTGCCTGCAAATCCTGATAATTATCGGCAAGACAATAGCGTCCTATTCTCTAATGCATTATCTCCGCCGCATTCCTGTACATCTCATCCACATGGTGGCGGTTGCGTTCCATTACGGCCTTGCGTTTTAGTTTCAGGGTGGGGGTTAACTCGCCGCCTTCAATGGTCCACTCATCGCTGAGGAGCTTGAATTTTTTAATTTGCTCCCACTTGCCAAAGTCTTTGTTCAGGCGATCTATCTCGGAGTTGATGAGGTCTTTAATTTTGCTGTTGTCAACTACCTGTTTGTTGTCGCTCAGGGTTACGCTGTTTTCTTTGGCCCAGTCTTTTAAGTTCATAAATGAAGGCACAATAAGGGCAGAAACAAAACGCTCCGATTCGCCCACCACCATAATTTGTTCAATGTAGCGGCTCTCTTTCATTTTGTTTTCAATCACCTGTGGCGCTATGTATTTACCGCCGCTGGTTTTAAACAGCTCTTTCTTCCTATCGGTTATTTTCAGGAATTTGCCATCCACCCACTCGCCAATATCACCGGTATGAAACCAGCCTTCGGCATCAATAACTTCGGCGGTAAGGTCGGGGCGGTTGTAGTAGCCCTTCATAATGTTAGGGCCTTTGGCCAGTATTTCGCCATCGTCGGCCAGTTTAATGGTTACATGCGGTATCGGCATACCTACGGTGCCAATAACACGCTCGCTTTCGTCAATGCGGTTGGCGCAAAGCACCGGCGAGGTTTCGGTAAGCCCGTAACCTTCCAGCACAATTACACCGGCAGCGCTGAACAGTTTTATTAACCGTGGCTGCATAGGCGCGGCGCCGGTTACTATAAATTTCACCTCGCCGCCCAAAGCCTCCTGCCATTTGCTAAACACCAGTTTGCGGGCAATACCCAGTTTAAATTTATACCAGGCCCCCATGTTTTTGCCCAGCTGATATTGCAGGCCCAGGTCAACACTCCAGAAAAACAATTTGCGCTTAAAACCTTCCAATGCATTGCCTTTCTCCATAATTCTTTCATACACCTTTTCCAGCAACCGCGGAACGGTGGTAAAGCAATAGGGGTGGACCTCTTTCAGGTTTTCGGCAATGGTTTCTAAATTTTCGGCGTAGTGGATATGAATACCCTTCGACATATAAGAATAGAACGTTATGCGCTCAAAGCTATGGCACAGCGGCAAAAAGCTGAGCGATTTGGCGCCTTCCATAAAAGGCGTTACTTCTTTTACGCTTTTAATGTTGCTTACCAGGTTTTTGTGGCTAAGCATTACGCCCTTGGGGTTACCGGTGGTGCCGCTGGTGTAAATAATGGTGGCCAGGTCATCCTCGTCAACCATTGCTTTGTGGTTTTCTATTTCGGCCACGTTAAATCCGGTGGGTAAACTTTCTTCAAAGTTTTTGGCTCCTTCCACTTTATCAAAGGTGTAAATGCCTTTAAGCGAACTTACACGGCCCATTAAGGGCAATACTTTTTTATAGATACCCTCATCGCCCACAAAGGCATATTGTATACCGGCATCGTTAAAAATAAATTCGTAGTCTTTTTCCGAAATAGTAGGATACATGGGCACATCTACCGCACCCAGTTGCAGGCAGCCCAGGTCTATAAAATTCCACTCGGGTCGGTTAGCGGCTATAATGGCAATTTTATCATCGCGTTTAACGCCAAGGTTAAGCAGCAACTGCGTGGCACGGTTGGCGTATTGCTGGGTATCTTTAAAGGTATAGGTTTTCCAGGCTTTGCCGGCCGGGGTGGTTACTTTGGCCGATAGAAAAGGCATATCCGGGTTTTCAGTGCTTCTGTTTAGGAGTATATCGAACAGGCGTTTAAATTCCATAATTCAGTTTTTTAAGATTTTGCGAGGAATGGCTATGCAAAATACAAAACTGTATGGAAATGAGGAATACATTTTTATTACGGGGTGCAGCGCAAATTTATTTCTAACAGCCGCCTCTTTGGGCATATGCGTTAAGTTAAGCTCTGCCTTTGTAGGCTCAAACCCAATGCTGACAGGACTTTCACAGGCAAAATATAATCA
>PMXD01000335.1 GCA_003165895.1 Bacteroidota bacterium
ATATTGAATTTTCCTTAACATAGCTGAAACAGTTGTTTACATATAATACTATATGCTTTCAGGGAATTTGTGATTTTAGAGGTGGCAAAAATGGTTCAACTTCTCTATTCTGTCCTATTCTTATGTTACTCGGCATTGTTTGTGCGCCTTATTTTTAGCGCCAGTTTTTTTGCTATTGCCGGGGTAAAAAAAATGCACCTGGCTTTTTTCTTCGTGTTGAAGGTGGCTGGCGGCCTTGTGTTGACTTCTGTTTACACCTTCTATTATACCGATACCTCTAAGGCTGATATCTACCGGTATTTTATTGACAGCAAAATTATTTCATCGCTTTTGTTTACGCACCCACTGGTGTGGTTAAGGGTTATGTTCAGCCTTTACCCCCTCAATGCGAACACTTTCCAATATCTGCAACCAACGCTTTATGTATCTCATCCGGTTAATGATTTTATAACCAGCAATACGTTGCTTATAAAAATAATATCGCTGCTCAATTACTTTTCGTTTTACAATATTTTCATTGACACCTTGCTGCTTAACTGTATTACGTTTACAGCGCTGGTTTTGTTTTTAAAAGGCCTTACTCCTTACTTCAAAGCTTTTCCGCAAATACTTTACTGGCCGTTGTTTCTGCTGCCATCTGTAGTGTTTTGGTCATCGGGTTTGCTTAAAGAAGCGTTGCTGTTTACAGGTGTATCGCTGTATTTATCGCAATGGTTGAATGATAAAAATGATAACATTGGGCGAAATCTTGTTATTTCTGCTCCTGGCTTTTTAATAGTGGGTTTAACCAAGGTTTATGTGGCTGTGGTATTATTTGCCTGCTCTATTTTGTTGCCTGCGCGGAATGTGCGGTCTTTCTTTGTTGTAAGGGCTGTTGTAGCTATTGCATTATGTTTAGGATGCTGGTTTTATTTTAGCCATTATCCGGTTTGCCAATTATTGGCTGACAAGCGTAACGAGTTTGTTGCCCTGTCAATAGCAGAGCACAGTAGCAGCGCCCTGGATACCATGATGATAACACCGGATTGCGACCATATAGTTGGTATAATGCCTTCGGCTATGGTAAATGCCGTTCTAAGGCCTTTTATATGGGAAAATGGGAACATGCTGCAAATGCTGTTTGCCATCGAAAATTTATTTTTAATGGTGGCGGTATTGTGCCTGCTTTTGTTCTATTTTAAGGTGCCGGAAAGCAATAAGATATGGCTGGCGCTGTTTTGCTTTTCGTTTGCTGCGCTCAACTATTCAGGTATTGGAATTACGGTACCGGTTTTGGGGGCTATTGTGCATTACCGGGTGGTGGCTGTACCGTTTTTGTTGTTAAGCGTTTTGTTAATCACCGACCTGGATAAGCTGAGGCAGCACTTAACACGCCTGAAAGTTGTGTGTGAAATTTAAATAAACAGATGGGCCCCGTTTTCGGCTTTGGCTTTTCTTTCGTGTATGGCATTAAATACCTGGTTGTAGTTTTTAAACTCTGTATTAAATATCCTGTCCCACCAGGTAAAGTAAAACCCGTAATTACCGTTCGATTTCTCGTGGTGCATATTGTGATGTGTAGTTGGGGCTTTAAATTTAAACAACCAGTGAGAATTAAAGCCCTTTGGATAGATTTCGTAACCTAAATGGCCAATGACATTTAGTGTGAGGTGTGTTAGCTGCCAAATCCAAAGCGCAACTATGTGTACCGGGAAAAGAAATGCGAAAACAACAAATACACCCGCATCAATCAGCACCTCAAAGGGATGCATGGACAAGGCCGCAAATGGGCTTGGGTCAGTACTCAGGTGATGGACTTTGTGCACTGCTTTGTATAATTTAGGATGGTGCATTAACCGGTGCGTAAAATAAAACCAGGTATCGTGAAGTAATATCATTAAAACCACACTAAAGCCCAGATAAAGCCATCCGTATTTGTTTATGTCGGTATATATTTGGGTGTAGCCTTTCATCTGAATAGAGTAAATCAATACATCTATAGCCGTAAAAATCAGTAACGCCACAATGGAGTTCTTAATTTCAATTCTGATACTTGCTGACGGATGTTTTCTCTTCTGTTGTATTCTGCGGCTTTGAAACTTCTTTTTATAGGCTACCCAAAACACCCAAAAAGCGCCTGAAGCAAGCAGCCCGTAAAGAATGGCATTTGCAACCAGGTCCTCCATTCCGTAAGCAGCTAAAGTTTGAAATTGCAACATGATATCAATTTTTTAATAGTCAGAGATTAAAGCAGTTATGTATCGTTATTAAACGTATTTTACGGGGCTGCAAAAAATATGTTACCACATTTAATTGACTATTTTTCAAATTGTTAAAACGTAGATATCAGATACAATTTTGTTTGGCGGACAAACAACTATACATGCTGGCTTTGGTGTTATACAACATGGTGGTTGCCAGCATGTATAAAGATGTTGCCTTTAGGCGCAGCTAATGTTAAAGCAAATGTGGGTTTAAGGCTTAATACCCAGTTTTTGGGCAATATCTTTGGGTAAAGCGTGCTTATTTATCATTATGCACGTGGTTTTGTATTGAAAATAAGGTAATGAGCAGTAAAAATACCCATCCAGGTCGTTTCGGTCGGTGCCCCAGGAGTTTTTGACCAAATAGTAGGGATTGCCAAGCTGGTCTTTGGCTTTACCTACAATTTGCATACCATGGTCATCGGTGGTGCTCAGGTTATCAAAAGCTTCCTGCCTGTAGGCCTGGTTTATTTCTTTTTCGGGGGCTGGTTTTGAAAATATGGAGTCCTTCCCGGCCTGTGTCATATCATCATAATTCTTTTCGGGCACAATAGCCAAACCGTTTTTGAAGGAGAATCCCTTTTCGCTTACATCGCTTGCCCAGGCTACTGAATAGTTGTTGGTGATTGCATTATCGGCTATACGCTGCAAATCCTCCAGCGGAACATTATAAACCTCACCATTAGCCCAGTTATCAGGCACTTCAAGTATAAAAGGAGAGTAAAACGGATGGTGAGTGAATGAAGTAATCTCCACATAATCATCCGGGTTAATATCCAGCGATTTTGCAAAGCTTTCGGGCGTATAGGTTTTACCCTGAAATGTAAAGGTAGCCGGGGGCGTACCAAAATAGCCATCCAGTGCGCCGGTAAAAGCTGCTTTCCAGTTCTTGTTCAGGCTTCCGTCGTGCAGCTTCAACATAGCATCCAGCATGGCTTTTAGCACAGCATTAATCTCACCCTGCACCGGTTTAACCTGTCCGGCAGGCATGCCAGGGTAAACCTCAAACGGTATCAACCCATACTGGCGGATTGCGTTAATAACATCGTGCGGCTCACCACCGTCGCCAAAATTGGTTGAGCCCTGGTAGCGCAGGTAACGCTCAGCTTTTTGCCGGTACATGTTACGTACCACATACATTTCGCTCAGATTAATTTGCCCGTGCCCAAGGCGCAAAATTTCAGACTCGATAAACGAATTGGTTGAAAATACCCAGCAGGTGCCGCTTTTAAACTGGTTTTTTACCGGGGTTGCTTCAATCATTTTACTGATAGTAAAGGTATAGCCGCCATTCTTCTTATTGGTATTAATAGTTGGCTGGGCCGAAACAACAAAAACACTGGCCGATAAAACAGCCCATAAAACAAACTGCAGATATTTGAACATTGAAATAGTTTAGGGCTGCAAGATAGAAAAGCTAAATACAGGCTGGTTAGGTTCATTTATATTTAATCAGATTGATTAGGATTGTTTAACGGGTTTAACCCGTTTGAATACCGGAAACAGTTGTTTTGCTATATCCCCGATAACTACCGATATTCGTTTTAAACCAACCCGCCGCATAACCGGTTACCAGGCATTATGAAGAATTGGAGAAAATGGCTTTTTAGTACAGGCTTTACCCTTTTACTGCTGGAGATAATGTTGCGGGTAATTCATGCAAATCAAACTTATACTGAATCGATAGGACAGGGGTATCAAAGCTATTTTAACCGCGAATCGGGCAGCTGGTTTCTGCAATGGCCGGCTAACGATACTTTTACATTTGACCATGGCGATTTTAAATATAAGTACCATACCAACGAGTTAGGTTTCAGGGAGAAATCAACTGGCATGTTTAACGACACTTCGCTGTATAAAGTAATTACCCTGGGCGATTCGTATACCGAAGGGGTGGGCGCTGATTATGATAGTTCATGGCCCCGTTTTTTAGAGCGCTCGCTCAAAGAGAGAAAGCCAAACGCGGCAGTTTTCAACGCTGGTATAAATGGGAGCGATCCTTTTTATGCCTATATAACCTTTAAAGAGAAACTGGCTGGTTTTAAGCCTGCCCTGGTAATAAGCGCTGTAAATGCTACTGACGTAGATGATTTCTTTTTCCGTGGAGGGATGGAACGTTTTAAGGCCAACGGAACACTGGTAAATAAGAACGGGCCCTGGTACGAACCTTTGTACAAATACTCCTACGTTTTTAGAATGATATTGGTGGATTTTATGAGAAAGCAGCCGCAGCTTTTTGTAAGCCATAAGGAATTTGAAAAAACGGAGGATGAGTTTATTAAAGAAACCACCGCCTGTTACGTTGCCTTTAAAAAAGCTGTTTCAGACAATGGTAAGCTTTTGGTTGTTATTCACCCTTCGCCTGATGAATGTTCTTTTAAAAACAGCCCCGAAAATATACACGAATGGGCTGTAATGCAGCGCCTGTTGCAATCGCTGCATCAACAAGGTATTGATGCGGTTAATCTTTATCCTTCGATGGCCACTGTTATTAATGAACAAAATGTTGAGCAATATACCTACAAGCACGACAGGCACTATAATGCCAAAGGCTATAAGTTATTTGCTGCTAAGCTGATGGCGGAAATTGACAAAAATTACCCTGGTGTTTATTTCAATAGCTTAGCAACAGATACATTATAACAATGTAAATATGATTAAGAGAGGCTGGTTTTTATAGTTTTTTACTATTTGGCAGCTTTTTTTTCATTTTTTTGAATCCCTGAACTCAATTTCCACCTTTTCTTTCTTAAATTGTGCATAAAGTGGTGATAAGTGCTTTGTTCTTTTGCCCAATAAGTCTA
This sequence comes from Bacteroidota bacterium, assembly GCA_003165895.1. Taxonomy (GTDB): domain Bacteria; phylum Bacteroidota; class Bacteroidia; order Chitinophagales; family LD1; genus Bog-950. The sequence goes on from PMXD01000335.1 coordinate 5,048, forward strand.
CTTTTGCGGTGCCAACTAAAAATCCAAAAAATCTATGACAAACTCACGTAAAAAAGCGGTGGAAACTGTTGTTAACCGCGAAGTTATTGCCCCGCGCATTGCCGGAGTAAAGGTTTCGGACTATTATGCGTCGAACGTATTTAACGACACTGCTATGCGCGAATATCTTTCGGAAGATGCTTACAAGGCGGTGAAAAATGCCATTAAAGCAGGTACCAAAATAGGCCGCGATATAGCGGATGGTGTTGCTGCCGGTATGAAGAGCTGGGCCATGAAAAAAGGCGCTACTTCTTATACCCACTGGTTTCAGCCGTTAACCGGTTTAACTGCCGAAAAACACGACATGTTTTTTATGCCTAAAGGCGATGGCGCGGTTGAGGTTTTCAGTGGAGATGCTTTGGTGCAGGCAGAGCCTGATGCTTCTTCTTTTCCAAGCGGCGGTATCCGTGCAACTTTCGAGGCTCGTGGTTATACTGCCTGGGACCCGGGTTCACCTGCATTTATTATGGAAATTGGCGAAGGCAAAACACTTTGCATTCCTACTATATTTATTTCATACACAGGCGAATCGTTGGATTATAAAGCACCTTTATTAAAATCATCTCACTTTTTAGAGCAGGCTGCTTTGCCTATCGTGCATTTGTTTGATAAGGACGCTACCCGTGTTACTGCAACTTTAGGTTGGGAGCAGGAATACTTTGTAGTAGATGAGGCGTTATACTATCAGCGCCCAGACCTGATGTTTAGCGGAAGGACGCTGGTTGGTGCCCCTCCTCAGAAAGGCCAGCAATTTGAAGACCACTATTTTGGTACTATACCTGAGCGTGTTTATGCTTACATGCTCGATTTTGAAACCGAAGCCCATAAATTAGGCATACCGGTTAGGACCCGCCATAACGAGGTTGCCCCATCGCAATTTGAGTGTGCGCCTATGTTTGAAGAAGTAAACGTAGCGGTTGACCACAACCAGTTATTAATGGACCTGATGGAACGTATTGCACGCCGCCATAAGCTGCGCGTGTTGCTCCACGAAAAGCCATTTGCAGGCATTAACGGCAGTGGCAAGCACAATAACTGGAGTATGGGTACCGATACCGGTAAAAACCTGCTTTCTCCGGGCAAAACACCTAAAACAAATTTACTGTTCCTTACCTTCTTTGTAAACGTTATTAAGGCTGTAAATGAGAACGCCGATTTGTTGCGTGCCTCTATTGCTTCTGCAAATAACGACCACCGTTTGGGTGCTAATGAAGCACCACCGGCTATCATTTCAGTTTTCATCGGCTCTTACATGACCGACGTATTGAATGAAATTGAAAAGCGTGTTGCTAAAGATAAATACGATGAGTTAACTAACGCTAACCTGAAACTGGATATTCATAACAAGATACCGGACGTAATGCTGGATAATACCGACCGTAACCGGACTTCACCTTTTGCCTTTACCGGTAATAAATTTGAATTTCGTGCAGTAGGTTCTTCTGCCAACTGTGCGCAGTGTATGACGGTGATGAACGCCATTGTAGGTAAGCAGCTACTGGACTTTAAAGTTGAGCTGGATAAGCTGATAAAAGGCGGTGAAACCAAGGAAGGTGCTATTATGCGCCTGCTGCGCCAATATTACATGGATAGCAAAAAGGTATTGTTTGAAGGCGATGGTTACAGCGAGGCATGGGAGAAAGAAGCTAAGAAGCGTGGACTGAACAACGTAAAAACTACTCCTTATGCGCTTGATTTCTTCACCACCAAGAAAGCGAAAGAAGTATTAGTAGGCACCGGTATCTATAGCGAGCGTGAGTTAGATGCGCGCGTAGATATACTTCAACACAGCTACAGCCTTAAAATTGATGCTGAAGCAAGCATACTGGCTGATATTGCCATTAACCAGATTATACCTGCCGGTCTTGATTACCTGAATAAACTACTGGCAAACATTAAGGGCTTAAAAGATGCAGGCATACCTGCCACATCTGCCAAAGCACAAAAAGAACTGGCTAACGAAATTGCCGGACACTTAAACGGCATTAAAACCGCCGTTGATAAAATGGTTATAGCTGTTGAGGGCACCCACAAAGGCAAAACCACCGCCGAGCACAGCAAAGCATACTGCGATAAAGTAAAACCATTCTTCGACATCATCCGCAGCCATGTAGATGCCATGGAAACTATTGTTGACGATAACGTTTGGCCTTTGCCTAAATACAGGGAGATGTTGTTTATCAGATAGCAGCAGCCCCTCCAAACCTCCCCGAAGGGGAGGCTTAAAGAAAATCCCCTGCCGGTTTGGTGGGGGATTTTTTTGTCTGTCCCATTGTCTGTCCCATTGTCTGAATCAGGATTGAATACAGATTATAGGATGAATACAGGATAAAGACAGGGGTTGTGCTTGTATTCATCCTGCCTTTAATCCCTTAATCTGTATTTTATCCTGATTCAGACAATGGGATTCAGGTAATTCGCTTATAATAGCGTACAAAAAACACTATGACACTTGATGAAATAACATATAAAATAAATGGTTGTGCCATGAAGGTGCATAACACTTTAGGCAACGGATTTCAGGAGGTAATTTATCAAAGATGCCTGGTTATTGAATTTACTAAAGCCGGGTTGAGTTTTGAAAGAGAGAAGGAACATATAGTTTACTATGAAGGGGAGGAGGTTGGAACCCGGCGTGCTGATTTCGTAGTTGAAGGCCAGGTAATGGTTGAGATAAAGGCCTTAATAGCTTTAGAGAATGTTCATTTAGCGCAGGCCAAAAATTATGTTGATGCCTACAGGCTACCCATTGGCTTGCTTATCAACTTCGGAAGTGTGAACTTACAGTTCAATAAGGTATTTAATACTAAAACTGTTTGAAATTGTCTGAATCAGGATAAAATACAGATTATAGGATGAATACAGGGTAAAGACAGGGGTTGTGCTGGTATTCATCCTGCCTTTAATCCCTAAATCTGTATTTTATCCTGATTCAGACCAGCCTACGCCGTTGCAGTAAGATAGTTTAAATGCCGTACCACATCCTTTAACGATACTATACCCACCAACACGCCATTATCTACTACCGGCAAAGCCATAAACTTTCTCGTTGCGAAAATTTCGGCAGCTTTTGAAATCGGGTCGGTTGAGCTTATCGTTACCGGGTTAAGCGTCATTAAATCAGTAATCTTAATTTCCTTGTCAATGACATCCATGGTCATCGGCAATGGCTCGGGGCGGTTGCACAGGGATAGAAACACTTTAGGCAAGTCGTTTGAGCTTATAATACCAATTAGTTTGCTTGTTTCATCAACAATAGGCAGGTGATGAACAGGAAACTCAGTAAATAATCTGAGAACTTGTGAGAATTTGTTCGACGGGTTGCCTACTACCGGGCTGGCCGTCATAATGGTAGATATGTTTTTCATTGTTTCCTGATTTTAATGCAAAGTTAATAGTTTAAGACCGTATACAACCATCAGCACCTGATGATTATTATTAACCAATAATAATGATTTTTATTAGGTTTTGTTTGCCTTTTTTATTTTTTGTTGCTGTATATTATTGATTTTAAAAAATGTAATGTTTATACCATTTTTTACTTCAGTAATGTAACACTTCCTTTCCGGTAAAGCGCAAGTGGACGACCATATAACTGAAGTTTAAAGACATAAACATATACGGCCAGTGGTGCGGGTTTACCTTTATAGGTGCCGTCCCATGGATACAAGCCATCATGCACTTTTTCGCCCCAACGGTCAAATACCTGGAACAGCAGCACGGTTACCCCGCTTTGATATTCAATATAAAACTGGTCGTTGTTGCCATCACCGTTAGGGGTAAAGACGTTAGGAATAAAAAAGTTATCGGGCTGTATTACCTGTATTAAAACCTTAGCGCTTACCTGGCAACCATGTGAGTAAATGGTAAGCCCATAGATTTGATCAGTTAAGGGCGCTACCAACGGGTTACCGCAGGTAGTACAGGTGATATTGGTATTAGGGTACCAGAAAAATGAATCAACAGAGGCCGAGAAAAGATTGGCATCGGATGTTAGTGCAACGCTATCGCCCGATAAAATGGTGGTATCAGGGAAAATAGCCAGTGACGGCGGGCCGAAGTTGCTAACGGTTATCGTATTACTTGTATCAGTACAGCCCAATGAATCTTTTACGATAACAAAATAAGGGCCGGGCGTTGTGGTGCTCATTAACGAGTCGGTTACACCATTATTCCAGAAGTAGGATAAGAAAGGCCCTCCTACGGTATTCAGCGTTACAGTCTGGCCCACGCAAACGCGAATAGGGGTTAACGAATCAATAGCAACCTGGTCGCCGGCTATGGAATATATTTTTACCGTGTCGGTATTGGGGCAGTTAGCGTCCTGTGTGGTAAGCACATAATAAAAAGAATCAATAGTGCCCGCCGGAACCGTTACTGTTGGATTGGCTGCTGTAGTACTGCTTAACCAGCTTTGCACCGTGGGAGTGGAGCCCATCCAACTGATGGTAGACCCGTTGTCGGTGGTTGGGTTGCCTCCAATGGTAGTGGCGCCACCCAGGCACAATTCTTTAGGCAGTCCGGCATCGGCTAATGGTGCGGGGATAACGTTCACGGTAAGGATATTGGTGCTGGCATAATTTCCACAGGTGTCAAACACATAGCAGGTAACAGAAATAGTTTGAGGCGTTGTGAGGGTGTTTGAAGTGGTAACCACATAATCGGGGTTTCCATAAACCGTGTCTAAAGTGTTGCCACCATCCGGAGTCCAAACATAATGGTAGGGAGGGACGCCGCAATTTCCTTCGGCTACAAAGGTGGCTGACTGCCCTGCGCATATTTGAGTTTGAAGCTGGCTGATACTACCGTTAACGGTGCATGCCTCAATGGTCATGGCCCATTTACTTCCCCTTGCACATAAATAACCGCACACATCGCCACAAATAGAGTCGCAATTCCTAAGGGTAAAAGGAATATCATAATTTGGGCACTGAGGTGGATAACACGAAAGAAAATTGGCATAAGCAAATTTGGCAGGCATAGGTTGTACACCATTGTCAAGCCGGAGGGAAGAGTCTGTTGTACAGAAACCTGTTGTATCGCCGATATTATTACACGAGAAGGCCGATACCTGGCCGCATTTATCAGATGACAGATATTGCGTTACCTGGTGGAATAAACAATATGGAGCCGGCTCAGGAGGATTGCCGCACATGTTGCTATATGTCAGCAGATATTCTATATCAACAAAGGTATTCAATAGTTGACTTTGTCCCTGAACGTTCACTGACATGTGGTAATCGCAGCTACCCAGGGGAACTGAAGTAAAACCCAAATTTGCCGAAGGCAGGCCGCTGTGTATAAAATTGCCCATAGCTGAATCGCCTGCAGGGTCAACCAATGGGTCAATGGTTAACGGATAAATATTTTCGGGTCGGTTTAGCCAGCTAACAGGAACCAGCATTTGCAAACTATATTCATTTCCCGATTGGTTTAACCGGTAAATACCCTGCATTCCAACACTGTTAGCGTCCATATAAACGGGCTTATGATAAGTTACCAATAAGTGCCCGTTTTTATCTTTTAATTCGTAATCGCCTTTGAATTTTTGATTTTCTAAATGTGCCCCGTTTTCAGATTCCTGAAAGGTATATCCATCGGGTACATTAAAATGGTCTTCAATAACCATATACCCTTTTTCTATGGGGGTTTGCAGCGGTTTTTTAATGATGTAGCTGGTCTTTATTTCGCCTACTACGTTAAAAACCTGCTGCATGTCTATATCGGGCCAAATGTCGCTTATTGCAAGGCCCTGGTTGCCTACCGTATAGTTGTTGTAATTACCTTGCTGTTCCTTACTAAGCGCCAGGCTGTCATCAACAAAATACATCACCAGATTACTATCAAATTTGAATTCGATGCCACCGATAGTAAGTGAACTGAATTTTTTATTCAGGTCGCATTTGGTTGGTACAGGTTGATTTGGGGCGGCGTATACTCCCGGGTTATTTGGCGTAATAATTAATCGCGGGTCTATAGTCCGCCAAATGTCATCAGCGCTCTTTTTGTAATGCAATGGGAAAAATGATTTTTGCGAAAATATATGGCTTGGCACCATGGGGTCAATAAAATCGCGGGTGTTAAGTGTCCGTTTGTCAATTAGTTCAACACATTCAGAACACTGGGCATTAAATGGCAGGATACCATATTCAGGATGTTTTTTGGCTTCAGGGCTTGAAAGGCTATCCAGAAGGGGTGTTACTTTTTTAGGAGTAGTTGAGAAGTATTTGAAATTTGGTTTCGTAACCCTCATATTCTGAGCGTAACCACCAGCAAACATAGTAACCAAAAGAAATACGCCCAGCGTTTTTTTCATCATTGCGCAAATATAATATACACTAAGATGCAAAAAAGGATGAAAACGATGCCTGTTAATTTTATACACTAGCGCAATAGTATATTTTTAAAAAACTGAACCGCGTATTGCTTTAGCTTATTATCTGTATCAAAGGCATAGGTGGGGTCGCGGTATTGAAAGGCGATGGTAAACATATAAGCTGCCTTTCGTTTTTCAGAATAAACTATGAGGTCGAAGCGCGAAAAATTGCTCTTTTTATTTCGGCGCAGATAGCGGCTGCTGTAAAGCGTTGCTTTTTCACCACTAAGTATGGTCAGCGATTCGGTATCGTAGTTATGGCCGGGTGGGGTAACGCGGTCAGGGTACGATGTTATTTCGCTGGTAATATAATCTTCGGCGGTACGGATGCTTTTGCACTCATATTTGCGCAGGTTACAGGTAGCGGTAACCGGTTCGTGCCGGTATTCAGGTGGTATGCCAACGCCGCTAAAGTCAAATTTCCTGTTTTTGCTTGAAATATCTATTTCGGGGATATTTTTCCAGGCCCCGGGAACCAGGAAAACATAATCGCTGGTTTCAACCTTCTTTTGTTTTGTAAAAACTGAGGTATCGTTTTGCGCTGATAGCGAGAGTGAGATAAAGAGGAAAATAAAAGAGAAAGATAAGCTACGTATATAATTGTCAAAATTCAACGGGCAATCGCTTTCGTTCCCTAAAATACAGGGTTGTTTCATTCTTTGTGGTTTCTCTTTAAGGCGGCTCCTACGGAGCGCAATTTCCATTTTATTTGGTACTACAAACAGCCGGCTCCTCTGGAGCGTTTTATGAAATGCTAATGAATAAAGATGAATTACGTTCCGTAGGAACCGTCTGTTTATAGAAATGCGATGTAACAGATGTTGCGCTCCGTAGGAGCCGCCTTTAGGCTGTTTTGAGAGAATGGAATATCCGTCCCCTTCCTGCGTAAGGCGGGAGGAAACACATGGGGAAACCAAAGCCGTTTCTGGTTTCCTTTTCGGCCATATCGCAGAGTCCCCATTCTGCAGAGCCATAAAGGGAGACTCTGCGGAGAAGGGACGTGATTTTATTGATTTAATCATAATCATCATAACAGACCTGCCTACCGGCAGGCAGGTCAGCGCCCCCTGTATTATCTTATCAGAGTTAAGTTTCCTTTTTTGAAAATGTTTTTTCCATTCAAATCCTTTGCGGTTATATAATAAACAAAGGTGCCTACATCCTGCAACTTGCCTTTATAAGTGCCATCCCATCCTCTGCCCAGGTTGTTGAGTTCGGTAATATCATCAGATGAATACACCTCTTCGCCCCAGCGGTTAAATATTCTTATCTGATAGTCGGAAATATATTGGCCATAAACGGTAAAGTGGTCGTTAACACCATCGCCGTTAGGCGTAAAAGCCTGCGGAACCTGGATATAAGTATTGCAAACGGTTACTGTAATTGTTACCGAATCGTCCAGCGTACAACCTGCGCTATCTTTAACCTGCAGGTAGTATTTGGTAGTTTGGTTGTAGCTGAAAGTAGGGTTAAGAATATTAACTGCACTCAGGCCAACAGATGGTATCCACTCAATACTATCGGTAGAGGCGGTTCCGAGCATCACGTATGTTTCAGCATCGCAAATGGTAGTATCGCGCCCGGCATTTACCGATAGTGGGTAAACGTTTATTGTAACCGAGTCGTAACCTTTACAACCATCGGGGTTGGTGGCTGTCACCACAAAATCAGTAGTTTGGTTATAACTGAATACCGGGCGTAAAGTATCGGGATAGTTTAAACCGGTTACCGGGCTCCAGCTAACTGATGCGGTAGGCGAAGCGGTTGCCGGTATAACATAAGCAATGTTCGGGCATAAAAGGGTATCAGGCCCGGCATTTACTTTAGGCAGGGTATCTACTTTTACAAATACCGAGTCCTGGGTCCTGCATCCAAGAGTATCGTATACTTTTACATTATACTCTCCCGATTGTGTGGGCACAAAGCTGATAGTTGAAGTGGTATCGCCGTTATTCCAAAGATAGTTGAGCCCGGCTTTGGTTCTGTAATAAATGGTTACATCTAAAACCCGGGGGCCTAAGTAGGTTCCAAAAGGATAGGCATTTTCGGTACCTTGTATAAAGTCAATTACCCCATCGCTTTTATAAACGGTTCCCTGCTGTATTCCCAACCCTGCACCGTAGCCAAGCTCAACTACAGGTGTGTTGGTGGTAGTTATATAAAAAGCTACTGTATCTCCGGCTGAAAGCGACATATTCAGTTCTGCGGGAATAACGGTTTTTGTCAGCAAAGGGTTGGGTAATGCAATCGTATTTGACGAAAGTAATGACCAGCTTGCAGACGTTTGCTCAAAACCCCGGTAACTTCCTTGTTTTGAATAAATGGCGGTTTTTGAATTTGCGGTGCGGGTGTGAAACGTAACCGCAAACGAATCAATAATAATATCGTTATGCGGATATATATTGAACATACCACCCTGGTTAGCCAGCAGGGATGAATCAACCGAAATAAATTCTTTAGGGTAAGGCGGAACGTTTGGATTTAAGGTTACTGTATCGCCCAGGCAATCCATTTTATCAGGCCCAAGGTTTGGTTGGAAAAGGTTAAACACACTTATCTCCAACGTACCGTTTTTAGCGCCACAATCGTTTACGCTGTACTCGCTGATGGTAAAGGTACCTATCGAATCAAAAATCATAGATACCTGGGTATTACTTTGTATGAAAACCCTAACGCCCGGTGGCGCGGTCCAGTTATAATAGGTGGCTGGTAAGTAGGTAGCGTTAAAAATGGCAGTATCGCCCAGGCAAACTCTTGAAGGCCCATTGATATTAACTATAGGTACCTGAGTGGTAACCATGTTGTAAGTGGCCTGTGGCCCCAGGCAACCATTATTATTTTCCTGGCAATAAACTACCCAGTCAGATGATGGGGCGTTTTGTAAATCAACCGCTATGCCCGGATAATTCGGTGGGCTAATAGTAAGTGGCTGGAAAAGGCTTGATGTCCACGTATAGCTTGATTGCGGATTAACCGGTGTAGGATAAAGTGTCATAGCTGTTGTATTACAGTATACGGAATCTGAACCGCTTGCGCTGTAAATACTGAGCGAGGCGCTGGGTGCGCCAATGGTTATCCTTATTACTGTTCCGGTTTCATTCCACGGCTCGTTTGAGCAATTACTGATAATGCGCATATAATAGGTACCGGGTGGTACTGCAGGAGGCAATTGCGCCACCGGCCCTATAATCATAGTAAAGGTTCCTCCGCTGGTATCATGGTATNNATCATATCCAGGATTTCAACCGACCAGTTGTTACAGGTATCATAACTTGCCCCGGGAGGCCACTGGTCGTCAGCTATCTTAAATGTAAGTGTATCAGTACCATAGGGATAATTGATACATGCATGAAGGTCCTGGGTGTTATTGGTAGTTACATCGCAATCGGTGATGCAAAAAGGACCGATAACGGTACCTATTGAACTGGGATTGGAAGAAACAACCCGCACATAATAACCGCAACCCGGAGGAGTTGAGGACGGAATAAGCCCACTAACATCGCCTGGATTGCCGGGGTAAGCCTGGCTACTGGGCAGAGTTCCGATATTAACAGGTTGTGCAAAGCTGCCTGTACTATCTGAAAGCTGGGCGTAGTAAATATTGCCCGGATTAAAATCGCCGGTTGAGTTGAAATAAACGTCAATGGCACTTTTTACACAGGCAGTGTCGACATCGGTCAAAACCGGGGCGTTATTGGTTGTAATATTTACCGGGCAATGCTGAATCTGGAAACAAATAGATGTATCACTGTTAATGAGTGGTGGCGGCCCTTCCCTTTGTATATAAATCCTAAAACAGTTTCCTTCTACAGTGCTTGGAATCGGTTCAGAAATAGTCCACGTAGCCCCGAACGGCCCCAGTGTGTATGAATATTGCAGAGTGGTTGCGTGGGCAAAGTTACCATTACTGTCACTTAAAAATACGATATAGCTTCCATCGCATAAAGGTGGGTTAAGCGTAAAAACAATATTCAGCGTACCGTTCTGGCAAATAGGCGTAGGGTCAAGTGAATTAATCTGGAAACTACCGCCCGCATTAAACGAATCGGTATTAAACTGTCCAACGGCTATTACATCGTCAATCCCCCAGCTAACATCTTTGGTAGTATCAGTCCCTGCATTTACCCAGCGAAATCCGAATTGCAGGGATTGCAAACCATTAAACCGCGCATCCTGTATAGCCTCGTATTTCCAGTCGCTTTGGTTATTATATTTCGTCTGGCCGCATTGAGTCCAGGGGCCACCGTTTGCACTAAAATAAACCCGGCCATAAGCAGTGCTATCACCTTGCCCCGTCCAGAAAAAAGTGAAAGCCACATCGGTAAGGCCGAGGGTGCAATAAGAAGCATTCATATAGCAGAACCTGTCGCTGGCATTTGCCGGGTTCCAGTTGGCATCGGCTGCACCGCCGGGTTGTACTGTATCATAAATGTGCAGATAGGTAGAATAAGGCGCATCATGTATTTGCCCAAGGCCACCCAATACGCTGTCTTCGCTGGGTGTGTTGGGGTAAATTCCCTGGCCGCTGTAAGCACTGTTAATTACCCAATCGTTGCTGCCATAATTACCACCTGCACCGGGTGCATCAAACGTAACATCACCGGTTACCGTGGTGCTGAATGTATCAGACACCAGCAATATCTGTTGCTGTGCATGGGCACAACTAAAAAAGAATGCCAGCAGCAACGCAATGGCTGCTCTTTTAAAAATCCTGGTATTGTTGGCAAGCGCACCAATTTGCGGAACGAATAAAAAATTATCGTTATTTGAACGGTTCTCACCCCTTCCGTCCCCTAACGGGGATACCAGGGCAAAACAGCCGCCCTTCAATTTAAGATGGGTGTTTGTATTGGCTTTGGTTTCCCCTTTAGGGGACGGAAGGGGCGGCTGTTGGGTATTCAACAATTCGGTATGCACCCCAATATTATACTGTATTACTTTATTCATCATCGTTAATAAGCTTTCCATCTAATTCTCCTATAATTTTAAATTCTGTTCTTCTGTTTTGCTGATGGCAGGGGCAATCGCCACTTTGGTCCTGCGGACATTCGGGGTATTTGCTGCAATCGTCCAGCGGCTTGGTTTTGCCATAACCCTTGGCAGTTATCCTGTCTTTTGAAATACCTTTATCGGTTATCAGGTAGTTAACACAGCTCTCCGCACGCCTTTGTGAAAGGTTCAGGTTATAAGCATCATTACCGCGCGAATCGGTGTGTGAACTAAGCTCTATTATAATAGTGGGGTTTTCAATAAGAATAGTATAAAGGCTGTCCAGGTTCTTTTTTGACTCAGCGCGAAGGTCAGCCTTATCAAAATCGTAATAGATGTTACTCAGGCGATAAGCCTTATCCTTCTCCATTTTCTTTAAATAAATATCAACGGTTTGGGTATCGCTTTTGGTAACGCCCTCGGTAGTTAAGGTTTGCGACGCCGTAAAATAACCAGGATGAGAGGCGCTTACTTTATATAGCTTGTCGTGCTTTAAATTAAACAACAGGCTGCTGTTTTCGGCACTGGTAGTATCTGAACTGATAACAACGTCCGATTCATCTTTATTATGGCTTTCCATAAGCAGGTTAACTGCCGAAGATGATAACAGGGTTTTAGTAGCATCGTCAAACACCCGGGTTTTTACTGCCAGAAATATTTGAGAAAGGTAAGAGTAGGTGAAAATATCATCGCAACAGGTTTTGCCGCGCACTGAAAATATGCCTGGCCTGTTAGATACTAAATAACCTTCCTTACTTGATTTGCCATAACGGAAATAGTAATCATTACAAGGGGAGTTAAATGGCGCACCAAGGTTTTCGGGCTTACCGGTAATCTTTCCGTAGCCATCGCCCTGTGCTTTGAAAATATCCAGGCCACCCATGCCAATCCAGCCATCGCTGCTAAAATAAAGGGTATTGGTTTTTGAATCGAAAAACGGCGTTCTTTCATCGCGGTCTGAATTCACTTTATCACCCGCATTTTTGGGTGCGCTGAACTCACCTTTTTTGTTCATAATACTAAACCAGATATCAAGTCCGCCTTTACCGCCGGCACGGTCTGATACAAAATAGAGTGTTTCGGTGCCGTTTTTGTTTTTAGCAAGATAGGGTTGGGTGTTAGTACTTCCCACAAGGTTTATTTCGGGATTTAAAGGTTTGCCCTTATCCCAATCAGTTCCATCCAACTGAGCCAAATAAATATCGCACTTGGTTTTAAGCAGCCCTTCGCAGATAGTGTAAAGGAATTTATTTCCATCCTCGCTAAACGAACCGTTAGTAATATGTTTGCCTTCCACACTAAATGTTTTTATCTGCTCGGCAGGGGCATAATTATCATCCGTAACTTTGCTGGCGTATAATTTCATCAGGTTATTCTCCTTCATGGAATCACTTTTGTCAGATTTCATGGTTAGCACAGTATCTGAGTGAATAGATGAAAAATAAAGTTCGTCATCGCGTAATGTTGGCGCCTGGTCGGCATAGTTTGAGTTTACCTCGCGCCCAAGGTGGGTTAATTTAACTGAAGCATCGGGTTTCGATTCTTTTAATGCAAAATTGCAGCCGTCAATTTCTATGTGGGCCCATTTTTTCATTTTAACGGCATCCTCACCCTGGTAGCCCTTGTTGAACTGTTTAAACAACGGAAGGGCCTCGGTATACCTGCCCTGCATTTTCAAATTCAAAGCCTCGTAATATAACGAAGTGGCGTTTTTCACGGGGTCGGCTTTATAGGCGCGTTTGTAATATTCGGCGGCATTATCGTAATCTTTACTTAGGTAATAGCATTGTGCTAAAGGATAATAAACACTTGTTTCGGTTGAATCGTGCGCAAGGATGTTCAGGTATAAATCAGCGGCGGCAAAAATGCTTCCCTCTTTAAAAGCGGCATCGGCCTCTTTCAAATACAGTTTTTTATCGAATTTCTTTTCCTTTCCGCCTGCAAAGCAGTAGCAGAGAATAAGCATAGCTGAGGCAAGAAGAATGGATTTTTTAGCAAACATCGTTTTAGTCTTTATCACGTGGTCAATTATCCGGGTTAGAAGCTAAAGAAAAGAAATACAGTTTAACACAAACCTGTCTGCCGGTAGGCAGGGCACACAAAGGTTAATACAAAGAGCACCAAAAATATACTCCTTTGTGGCCTTTGTATTGGCATTTNNTGTGTTAAATTGCATTTTATTTTGAATTTATTACATCATCGGGCAAGGTACCAGAATAGGATAGTTAAGGCTTTTAGACTTAATTATACCGGTGTAAATAATCGAAATTTCAAAGGCGCCCCTGCCATCGGTGGCAGGTTTTAACTGCGAATAATTGATATCATAAGCAGCCATTACCCGCACCTTGTAATATTCAACGCCACCGGTAATAATTGCAGCATCGCCCAGGCGGTCCCATACCCCTATGCTAAGAATAGTTTCTGTTTTGGGGCCGGGCAAGTGGTATTCAAAAGCTGAGCCCAGGTTAATTTCCTGTGCCTTATCCTGATACATGAAAATGAAATTGGGACAGATGTAGAAGTTTTTAGTGGCTTTAATTCTTAGACCATCGTTTACCACATATCGGTAGGATAGCAGTATATTCTTACCTAAAAACGATTCTTCGTTTTTGCTAAATAGAGGCAAGTGATAAACCGAAAATCCAATCATGTTACTCACAATAGGCGTAAAAGTTGATTGTTCCAGTATGCCCAAGTTAAAATCAACGAAGTTGAGCGTTGACTTGGCAAAATTTTCGCCGTTATTGATTCCCAGGTTAAAATCAGTACCCGAAAACTGGTCGGGGAAGGCCAGTTGCTGCCATTTAAGGCTGTTTTGAGTATAGGCAAACTGCGCACCTATACCAATAAAATGCTTGTGCCCTTTATCAAGCCCTTTATGAAAGGCTGCTGAAAGCATGGCGCTGGTAGAGGTAAGTTTACCATCACCCGATTCATCGGTTTGAATTAATCCACCCACACCAAAGATGTCGTTCTTCAGTTTATCCTGCAGCAGTTTAATATCAAACGAAGCTGCAAAGGTGTTGAAGGGGGTAGAAATACTCATCCATTGGTTGCGGTAAATGGCAGCGGCCCTGAATGTACCATCATAACCAGCACCCGTAAGCGCAGGGTTTAAGGTTAGCGGGCTTGAGTAAAACATACTAAAGTGAATATCCTGGGCTGTTAAGCTCTGCGATAACACAAATAAGCATGTAAAAATGAGTGGGGTAAATATTTTCAAACGTATATATTTTGTTTAGTGCTCTAAAAATAGAAAAAACTTAGACGCTCCAAAGAGAAAACGTTTTTTTTATTTCTTAAAAATGAATCCTCACCCAAACCCTCTCCGAAGGAGAGGGCTTTAAGTCCTTCTTCTCCGGAGAAGCCTGCCTGACGGCAAAGGCGGGGATATAGGATGAGGAGGCTGTTGGCAATTTAGATTATGCTAAACGCGAATTTATAAACCACGAATTATGAAAACAACCAACATACAACAAATTGACCTTTCAAAGCTGCCCAGCAGGGTACTGGCCTATGGCTTTACCGATGAATTATTAGACCTGCTTTTTCCGATTGAGGCAGGGTTTGGTTTAAACGATGACCTTTCGGATGAGCGGGTTGAAAAGCTGAAACGTATTTTGCGGGAAGTGCTAAGGCCGCTAAAAGGCAAATTGCCGGATTCGTATGAGGTACTTATCAATGGCTTTTTTGAGCAATTGCCTGAGGTTTATGATAAACTGATACAGGATGCCAAAGCCTTTGTTGAGTCGGACCCTGCGGCTGAAAGTATAGAGGAAGTGATTGTAGCCTATCCGGGGTTTTATGCCATATCGGTATATCGCATTGCCCACGAATTATACAAACTGGAAATACCCATACTGCCCCGGATGATGACTGAATATGCGCATAATAAAACGGGTATTGATATTCACCCGGGGGCGCATATAGGCAATTCGTTTTTTATTGACCATGGCACGGGTGTGGTTATAGGGCAAACCACTGTTGTGGGCAATTCGGTAAAGCTGTACCAGGGTGTAACTTTGGGCGCTTTGGCCGTACGTAAAGAAAACCAGGGGGCCAGGCGGCACCCTACTATTGAAGACAATGTAATTATTTACGCAGGAAGCTGTATTCTTGGCGGCGAAACGGTTGTTGGTCACGATAGTGTAATTGGCGGAAACGTGTGGCTTACCGCAAGCGTGCCTGCTTTTTCGGTGGTGTACCATAAAAGCGATGTGAAAATCAGGGACAAGAGCGATTTGAAGGCGGTGATAGATTTTGTGATATAAAAGCCCCTCCTAAATCCTCCCCGAAGGGGAGGACTTTAAATACACGGCAATCGTTTTATATTTACCGCAATGAAAATAACCAGGCTACACGTTACTAATTTTAAATCTATCAGGGATTTGGAGATTATCAATCCAAATCCTTTTAGTGTTTTTGTAGGACCTAATGGTGCGGGGAAGTCGAATATTTTTGAGGCGTTGGAGTTTGCAATAGCAATAAATAATACGAACAATATTAATGAGGTTATAAGACTGTTTGGAGGGGGAGAAAGTTTTTTGAATTTTAATGAGAATATTCCAAATCAGAGTTTTTTGCTCGAAACAGAATTACAAGCCCTGCTTGACACAAATCTTAGATATGAGAGATCCACAACTAATGGAATTAAACTCCAGTCTATTGGAGTTAAACTTCCTATAAATGATAAGAGCAAAAACAAGGAAGTAAATGATGATAATACAGAGCGCTATAAACGCGACAATCAATTGGTAGAAAACTTTTCAAGAATTTTTTTGAATAACGTAGTACTTAAAAAAGTTAACAGGGACGATGACTTCTCTCTAAATCTTGATGGTACCAATCTCGAAAAAGTTTTAAAACGCATCTTCCAAAATGAAAACNNATGTGATTTACGAAAAGCATTCAAAAAAACCTTTTCCTAAGCATCTAATTTCAGATGGTACTAAAAATATCCTGGCCCTGTTAACTGCAGTTTACCAAAGCGATGAGCCACAGTTTTTATGTATTGAAGAACCCGAAAATGGTTTGCATCCCGATGTTATAGAATCTTTAGTAGGTTTTTTCAGAAGTGCCTGCATGGAAAAGGGCCATTACATTTGGCTAAACACACATTCACAAACATTAGTACGCCAGCTAACAGTGGAAGAAATAATAGTGGTGGACAAGAAGGAAGGTGCCACAAGAATCCGGCAGTTTCGTGGAAGGAATTTGCACGGGCTTAAAATGGATGAGGCTTGGCTTACGAACGCTTTAGGGGGAGGGCTACTATGATTAAAGTAGGTTTTATCTGCGAAGGGAAAACGGAAAGAAAAATTGTTGAATCAGAAGCATTTCAGCTTTTTCTGAAAAGTATAGATATTGATTGTATTGATGAAATTATTGACGCAAAAGGCAATGGTAACTTACTACCGCAGTATCTCGGGGGATTTGTAGATACGCTTTTGGATTTCGGTGCTCAGAAAATCTGTATTTTGACAGATTTAGATAATGACGCTTGTATTACATTGACGAAAAACAGAATTGATGAGAAAAAAGAATACTTATTAATAGTTGCTGTTAAGACAAGTGAAGCATGGTTTTTGTCGGATTCTTTGTGCATGGCAAAGGTTTTGAAAATGGACTCATTTTATTTTGAACATCCTGAGAAGGTTAATGCTTTGGATAAAATTTCGGAACTTTTATTTGAAAAAACCGGAAGAGGCGCAAGTGACAAAAAGAAGCTTGTTGCTATGATGTTAAATAATGGTTTCAATATTAATGCCGCCGCAGCCCATCCAAATTGTAATAGCGCAAAGTATTTTGTAGAAAAACTAAAGGCTCTGGCTTAAACTAATTACCAATCAGACCCATAAAATCCTCAACAATTTGCAATGTCCATCTGTTTAGAAGTGCAAAAAAACGAACCAATAACCCCTTACACAAAAATGAAAGCAAACAACATCCTCGAAACCATAGGCAATACCCCACATTTACGGATAAACAAACTATTTGATAAGAACCATGAGGTTTGGATAAAGCTGGAGCGCCAAAACCCCGGTGGAAGTATTAAAGACCGCATTGCACTTTCAATGATTGAAGATGCTGAGGCGAAAGGGTTGTTGAAACCAGGTGGTGTTATTATTGAGCCTACAAGTGGCAATACAGGTATTGGCCTGGCTATTGTAGCGGCAGTAAAAGGCTATAAATTAATTTTGGTAATGCCTGAATCAATGAGCCTGGAGCGCAGAAGGCTGATGAAGGCTTATGGTGCAAGTTTTGAACTGACCCCACGCGAAAAAGGTATGAAGGGCGCCATTGAAAAGGCGAAGGAGATGGCTGCAGCTATCCCGGGCGCATGGGTGCCGCAGCAGTTTGATAACCCGGCCAACATAGAAGTGCATGTTAAAACAACAGCACAGGAAATATTAAAAGATTTCCCTAAAGGAGTTGATTACCTGATAACCGGTGTGGGTACCGGTGGGCACATAACAGGTGTAGGCAGAGTGCTGAAAGAGAAATTTCCGAATACGAAGATTTTTGCTGTTGAGCCAACGCTATCGCCTGTAATCAGCGGGGGGCAGGCGGGGCCGCATCCTTTACAAGGCATAGGCGCTGGATTTATACCTAATAACCTCGATACAAAAATATTAGACGGCGTTATACAGATTACCAAAGAAGAAGCCTTTGATTATGCTGTTAGAGCTGCTAAGGAAGAAGCATTATTTGGTGGTATATCATCTGGTGCAACACTGGCAGCCATTGCTAAAAAGCTGCCTGAAATACCTGCGGGTAAAGCTATACTTGGTTTTAACTACGATACGGGAGAGAGGTATTTATCTATTGAGGGATTGTTTGAGTTGTAGGTGCTGGTAGAAAACTATTCTTAAACGGGAATACTCTAAATATCCGCCAATAGCGTTATATTTGGATTAAAATAAACGATATGTCCGCATTGGAATTACAGGTTTATGAGCTTTTTAAAAAGAGGTTTAGCGAGGAAGAGGCTAAAACTGTAATTCAGTATTTTGAATCAAAAGCAGAAGAAAAAACACAACAGAAGAAAGATTTATTTCTGACCAAAGACGATAAAGTCGATCTGATTGACAGGATAAATAAATCAAAAGTTGAAACTATAGTTTGGATTGTAGGCACTGGTGTTGTGCAGTTTATGCTGACTATTCTTGCAAAAAGGGTTTTGTAACCAATCAACATCTTAACCGCCCAAGCTTTTCTGGCTTAGTTAAATTTTTTCATTTTTTATTCTCCTGCCGAGTGCAGGATTTTTTGATATAGTTCATCGCTTACTCTGAATCTGGCCTTATTAATCAGGTCGTCCGGAAGTGGTTTTACTTCTGTTATAAATCCTTTCTGCTTTGCAAGTAGTAAAACACCTAAAAGCCCCACAATATGCAAACCGTGAAGTTTAGCAATGTTCCGTCCCAACGCTTCATCAATTAACAGCCAGTCAGCATGTAAGTTATCAGCTAATATAATAGCTTCAGCTTCGCCTAAATCCAAATCCTAAAGCAATTTATAAAGGTCTTGACTCTGCTCAACTGTAACAATTTCTATCCAATCTGCTTTTTTGATGGGAGATAAATCAATCCCCTGTTTTTCCAGTTCCAGTAATTCGGTCATTACGGCATCAGGGACAATAACCTTCTTATAAAGCTGTTTAAGTAAGTCAAGCTTTTGAATAAGAAACAGGTTACTTAAAGGTGAAGTATCACTTACTACTATCATAAGTACGGATAGCCTTAATATCATCTTCCAAATCAGCAATGCTATAATTCATAGGAACGTCGTGATTGAAAAGGAGCTCTTGAAAACGCAAAACATTTACACCCGCCAATTTGCGGGCCTTACCAAAACTCAATTTGTTTTTTGCATATAGAAATACAGCCAACTCTTCTTGTATTTGAGTTGCACTCATTTTAGTTGCATTAAGGATGTCGTCTGTTATGGTAAGCATAATCTGATAAATTGGTAATGCTAATATACGGATTTAAAGCTTACAGACATAAAGTGTTTATGGGCTGTATTTGGCCTTATTGGGCGGCGGTTCTCCCGTTTCGGGAGCCAGAGGGTTTGCGTGGATGTATTCTCTATTTCGTAACAGCCACTTTCCCTGTAACTGTGCCCGCATCCGTTTGCACATAAACAAAATACATACCTGCCGCCTGGTTGCTTAGGTTAAGCGTGTTTTGTGCAGTACTTAAAGTAAGCTGCTCAACTTTTTGGCCCAGCATATTGTAAACTTCTGTTGGGTAATCGCTTTGGGTGCCGGGTAATTGAATAATGAACTGGCCGGTGGATGGGTTGGGGGAGATTTGGAGTTGGTTGGACGTGCGGGATATTTGTGGGATTGAAGTTGGTGAATTGACTTCGACTAAATTTCCATTTGTAGCACCAATTGAAAATTCTCCAGTTGTACTGCCATTAAAACGGTTTACAACTGTCTCTTTACCGTTTAAAATGTTATAACTGATAATCGTACCTCCATCGCTGCCTCCTCCTTGCGTAGTCATTGCATATAATAATCCATTACTGGCTTGCATCAGCGAGCCCGCTGGTGAGGCTCCATCACTGTCGCTGCCAAAGTTGTATAAAACAGCTTCATTGCCAGTTAAAATATCATAGTTAAAAATTGTGCCTAAGCCACTAATTCCTCCTTCAGTGGTAACACCGTAAAGCAAACCATTACTTGCATTCAGCAATGTGCAATGTGGATACGTACCGTCATTGTTACCTCCAAAATCATATACTTTATTGTAGATACCCGTTGATGTATTGTAACTAAAAATTACACCCTTATCATTATTGCCACCCATTTCGGCAGTTCCATAAAGTAGTGAATCAGCGGCTTGTACCAGCGAACTTTCTGGAAGCGAACCATCTGTATCATTATCAAAACTGTATAAACCCATTTCAGAATCTGATGAAATATTGTAGCTGAAAATTACTCCGCTATTATGATTGCCTCCATAGGGCGCAGTGCCATAAAGCAGGCCATTGTTGGCCTGTATTAGTGAATTTGCGGGAAGGCGTCCATCGCCTGTGCTTCCAAAACTGTGTAAAATAGTTTCAGCGCCGGTCACTATATCTAAACTGAAAATAGTACCGCCACCCCCAAGATTCCCACCATCCTGCGTTAAGCCGTAAAGCAATCCATTGTTTCCCTGAATTAGTGAGCTTTCAGGATAGAAGCCGTCGTTGCCATTATCTAAAAAACTATGAGCCACTCTTTCAATTCCTGTTACCATATCGTAACTGAAGAGCACGCCTGCATTACCAGTTCCACCATTGTTGCACATTCCATAAAGCAATCCGTTATTTGCTATCATTAGCGAACCAAAAGAAATTGCGCCATCCGTGTCATCAAAACAGTGTTGAACAATTTCAGTTTCATTGCTGGTGCTGTAACTGAAAATTGTACCGTTGTTTGACATTCCACCGTAAGGAGTCATTCCCCAAAGTATTGGACTTTGCGCCTCGCAGAATGTAGAAGTTATTACAAAGCACAATAGCGGCAATAAACATTTTTTCATCTTTCTAAACGGTATATCCCAAATATAAAGGAAATATCCTTTAATAATTTAATTTACCCTTAAATCATCACCCATCCCAAAAATCATAACAAATCGGCGTTCTATTGCCTTTTCTTTCCCTTCAAGCAATAAACCACCCAAAAACCAATCAAAATCGCTAATACGCTGTCCCCAAACCCAGAACTTTGGGGCCATTTTGGTATTTGAAGTTTGTTTGACTAACTTTGGAGAAATTTGAGATATGGTAGTGTCAGAAATAACTTTATACAATGTATTGAAAAATAAGTTGGGTGAAACTGAGGCGCAAAGCGTAGTAGAGGGCATTAAACAAACCGTTAGAGAAGAGTTTGAGAATAAAAAAGATATACTGTTAACCAAGCAGGATAAAGTAGAGCTGATAGAAAAAATGAACAGCGACAAACAGGATATATTAAAATGGCTTTTCGGCTTTTGGATTACTATTCTGTTAATGTTTATATCTAACGTAATCATCAAAAGGTAATAGTCGCTCCGATAATTTCCGGCTACATTGCCGTGATATGCCATTAAGGCAACATAATACTCCAATTCGGATAGTTTCCACTCTAAGAACCCAAAATTTCCTTTTTCCTGCTTCCCCCAACCGTCCAATTGTTTATCAACATAGGTGCAGTTGTGGATTAATAGGGGCTTTATACATTCGCAACCGCAATAAATTCACGCGGAATTAGTATTAAGAGAGTATTAAGTAGTGAGTATTGAGTATCAAGACAATGCAGAGCCCCTTCGTTTAAAGGGGAAACCTCAGGTCTAAATACTTAATACTTGATACTAAATACTAAAAAAAATACTCACTACGCAGATACATTGCGCAGTAAACACACAACTTTGGCACATGGCAACTAAGCAACCTATTGACGCAGGATATGATGAGAGTGACGTAAAAACCCTCGACTGGCTGGAGCATATCCGCATCCGCCCCGGTATGTACATAGGCAAAACGGGCGATGGCAGCAGTATTGATGATGGTATTTACATTCTTTTAAAAGAGGTGATAGATAACTGTGTGGACGAGTACCAGATGGGCCACGGCAAAAAAGTGGAGGTATCGGTAACCAAAGAAAAGGTGAGCGTGCGCGATTATGGCCGGGGTATACCCCTGGGTAAGCTGGTAGATTGTGTTTCGCAAATCAATACGGGTGCTAAATACGACTCTAAGGCTTTTAAAAAGTCAGTGGGTTTGAACGGGGTTGGTACTAAGGCGGTTAATGCGCTTTCAACTTACTTTAAAGCTTACGCAGTACGCGAAGGGCAAAAGAAGATTGCCGAGTTTGAATGTGGCAAACTGGTTAAAGACCACAAAATTGAAAAGACCGATGAACCCAATGGAACCTATATTGAGTTTTTGCCCGATGGTAAGATTTTCAAAAACTTCCACTACATACACGAGTATATTGAGCAGATGATTCAGAACTACACGTATCTGAACACCGGGCTTAGTTTTTATTACAATGGTAACCGGTATATTTCTCAACGGGGATTGTATGATTTGCTTTCGCGCAAAAAAGATGTTGAAACGCTTTGCTACCCCATTATCCATTTGGTAGGAGAGGAGATTGAAATGGCCATGACGCACAATCACCAATATGGTGAGGAGCATTATAGTTTTGTAAATGGCCAATACACCGTTCAGGGAGGAACGCACTTGCTGGCATTCAGAGAAGCGATTGTAAAAACAGTGCGCGAATTTTATAAAAAGGATTTTGATACAGTTGATATACGCGAGGCTATTGTAGCTGCAATTTCGGTGCGTATTCAGGAGCCTGTGTTTGAGTCGCAGACCAAAACAAAATTGGGCACCGATAAACTGCATGGGGAAGAACGCACCATGAAACAGTTTCTGCTGGAATTTGTAAAAGAAAACCTGGATAACTTCCTGCATAAAAACCCTGAAACGGCGGATGCCCTGTTAAAACGAATTTTACAAAGCGAACGCGAGCGCAAGGAAATTGCCGGTATTAAAAAGCTGGCCAACGAGCGCGCCAAAAAAGCCAACATACACAACAAAAAACTGCGCGATTGCAAAACGCACCTCACTGATTTAAAAGCGGAAGAGAGGCTAGGCACCACGCTGTTTATTACCGAAGGGGATTCGGCCAGCGGTTCTATTACCAAAAGCCGTAACCCTGATTTGCAGGCGGTGTTCTCGTTACGCGGTAAGCCATTAAACTGTTTTGGGTTGACTAAAAAAGTAGTGTATGAAAATGAGGAGTTCAACCTGTTGCAACATGCATTGAATATTGAAGATTCGATTGATGACCTGCGCTATAACAATATTGTGGTAGCTACCGATGCCGATGTGGATGGTATGCACATACGTTTGCTGCTGCTTACTTTCTTTTTACAGTTTTTCCCTGACCTTGTGCGTAACAACCACGTAAAGATTCTGGAGACACCGTTGTTCAGGGTGCGGAATAAAAAAGATACTTACTACTGCTATAATGAAGAGGAAAAGCAGGCTGCAATCAAAAAACTAAACGGCAAAGCGGAGATAACGCGATTTAAAGGTTTAGGTGAAATATCGCCAGAAGAGTTTGGAGGGTTTATTGGCGAGAATATTAAATGGAGCCCCGTTATTGTTGAAGACAAAACCAAAATAGAAACTGTGCTTGAATACTACATGGGCAAAAACAGCCAGCAACGCCAGGATTTTATTATTGATAATTTAAGAATAGAGAAAGATACAGTAGATGGAGTGGCTGAGGAGATACTGGAAATGGAAGCCTGACAAATGTGTTCAGGTGCGCAAGTGTTCATGTGTTCATGTTTTGCGTCCGGACTGAACTGATTTGTATTTTAAACTTGAACACATGAACACGTTAACACATTAACACAACAAAAAGATGTCAGAAGATATTAAAAATAGTGAGGCACGGGGTGAGGATGCCGCTTTGCATGTTGATGGGATGTTTAAGAACTGGTTTCTTGATTATGCATCGTATGTAATTCTTGAACGCGCCGTGCCGGCCATTGAAGATGGTTTAAAACCCGTTCAACGCCGTATCCTTCATGCCCTGAACGAAATGGATGACGGCCGCTTTAATAAGGTGGCTAACGTGATTGGGCAGAGTATGCAATACCACCCGCATGGCGATGCATCTATCGGCGATGCATTGGTGAACATGGGCCAGAAGGAATTACTGTTTGATTGCCAGGGTAACTGGGGCGATGTGCGCACAGGAGACAGCGCTGCTGCACCGCGTTATATTGAAGTGCGTTTATCGAAGTTTGCCAGGGACGTTGCCTTTAACGGGCAAACTACCGGGTGGCAGCTTTCGTACGATGGACGTAAGAAAGAACCGGTAACGCTACCTATGAAATTCCCTTTACTTTTAGCACATGGGGCAGAAGGAATTGCAGTAGGCCTTTCGACAAAAATATTGCCGCATAATTTTATTGAGCTATGCGAAGCCAGTATCAATCATTTGGAAGGTAAGCGCTTTAGGCTAATGCCTGATTTCCCGACCGGTGGTTTTGCCGATGTAAGCGAGTATAACAAAGGCGAGCGCGGCGGTAAGGTAAAGGTGCGCGCTAAAATGGAAGTGGTAGATAAAAAAACAATCGCCATCCGCGAAATACCTTTTGGCACTACTACCGGTAGTTTGATTGATAGTATTTTGAAGGCGCAGGATAAAGGCAAAATTAAAATTAAGCGCGTTTCAGATAACACCGCTAAGGATGTTGAGATTTTGATTGAGCTTGTGCCCGGTACCGATCCTGATGTTACTATAGATGCCCTTTATGCATTCACCGACTGCCAAAGTTCTATTTCGCCCAACGCATGTGTTATCGTTAACGAAAAGCCAGTGTTTATTGGCGTGGATGAAATTCTGCGTTTAAGTACTGAAAGGACCAAATCGTTATTAGGAAGAGAGCTTGAAATAAGGCAGGCAGAACTGAATGAGAAATGGCATTTCTCTTCGCTCGAAAAAATATTTATCGAAAAGAGGATTTACCGCAACATTGAAGAAAGTGAAACGTGGGAAGCTGTGCTTGCCGCTATTGATAAGGGATTGAAGCCGTACAAAAAGCTGTTCCGCCGCGAGGTAACACAGGAAGACATTGTAAAGCTTACTGAGATAAAAATCAAACGTATTTCCAGGTTCGATTCGTTTAAAGCTGATGAAGAAATCAGGGGCATTGAAAAGGAACTGAAGCAGGTAGCGACTGATATTAAGCATTTGAACGAATATACCATTGCTTATTTCCAAAACCTGTTGAAGAAATACGGCAAGGGCCGCGAGCGCAGAACTGAAATAAAAGGCTTTGAAGAAATTGAAGTTAAACAGGTAGCCGCTACCAATGCCAAACTGTATGTAAACTATGCCGAAGGCTTTTTAGGCACCGGGTTAAAGAAAGACGAGTTTGTATGCGAGTGTAGCGACCTGGATGATATTATTGCGATTACCCGTACCGGTAAAATGATGGTAACCCGTATTGGTGATAAAAAGTTTGTGGGTAAGGATATTATTCACGTAGCAGTCTGGAAAAAGAACGATGAACGCACTGCTTATAACCTGGCCTATTACGATGGCGGCAGCAAAAGGGCCTATGTAAAGCGCTTTAATGTTACCGGCGTTACCCGCGATAAGGAATACGACCTTGCACAAGGCACAGCAGGCACTAAGGTTATTTACTTTACAGCTAACTCTAATTCCGAATCGGAAATTGTAAAGGTGCAGCTGCATCCCAATTCCACTGCGCGTATAAAGGAGTTTGAATTTGATTTTGCTACCCTGGATATTAAGGGAAGAAGTTCGATAGGCAATATCCTTACTAAATTTCCGGTCAGGAAAATTGACTTGGTCGAAAAGGGGCAGTCATCTATTGGTGGCGTTAAATTGTGGATGGATGAGAAGTATGGCCGCCTGGTAAATGAAGAAAAAGAAAAGGCAACGTATTTGGGTGAGTTCAATACCGGTAACCAGATACTTGTGGCGTTTAAAGATGGCAATATTGAGTTGACCAACTTTGAACTGACGAACAAGTATGATATGGATGATATCATCTTCCTTGAAAAATTTGACCCGAATAAAATTTACACCGCCGTTTACTACGATGGCGACAGCAAAAACTATTACGTAAAACGCTTTAAGGTTGAATTGAAGAGCGAAAAATATAAAACGCCGGTAGTAACAGAGCACAATAATTCGAAACTGCACGTATTCTCATCGCGCCCGGAAACCCGGGTTAAGTTTAATATTACCAAAGGCAAGGCTAAAGAGAAAGCTGAAGAAGAACTGAATGTTGCAAGCATGATTGATGTAAAAGGCTGGAAAGCTTTAGGCAACCGTTTAACACAGTTTGATGTGGCAGGTAAAATACACGAGGTGGTGAAAGATGATGAACTGCCAGATGAAGTGGATATGGGAACTACCATTGACCTGGATGTAAATCCTAAGGCAAGCAAGAAGGGGTCGCAGGGGGATTTGTTTTAAAGCCCCTTCCGTCCCCGAAGGGGAAACTAAAGGCATGGTCATTGAAATGATGGCATTTTTCTAATATCATGAGTGTCTCTGCAGGGCAATGTCATTAAGTTAAGGGCACCTCTAAAAACT
>PMXD01000232.1 GCA_003165895.1 Bacteroidota bacterium
ATTATAAGTAATAACTTGGCCATTGATCAGAATCTCAAAAATCCCAAACCGGATTTCTCTTACCATTTACATAGTCCTTCATTTTTATCCAGAAGGCGAGTATCATGTAAATGATAATGGGTGAGCCGATGGTCATACAACTGGCGTAGATAAAGAAGAGGCGGATATCCTTGGCGGGCATCTTTAACTTCTCTCCTATTCTTTCGCAAACACCGAATGCCTGCGACTCTACGTTAAACTTAAAATTTTCCGGTTGAAGCATAGTTGGAAATGATTGGATAGCCGAAGATAATATAAACAGATGTCATTGCGANNACCTTCGGAAGGGAGACTCTGCAGAGAAGGGGCTTATTTCAACTCAAAACCTTATGCCCGATTGCGCAATCCAAACACCTGAATTTATCGCAGTACTCACCTTTTAGTTGTAATAAATACTGACTCTCAAAAGCATTGGCCGGTTTCATATCCAGTTTTTTCCAGCCTGTTATAATAGCATTGCTTTCGGGTTTGCAGCTTTCCAATAACTGCACGGCACGCTCGCAATAATCCTCGTTGCCCTTATATTTTCCGTAGGCAAATAATACCGGGGCCACGGCATTAATCAGTAAAATATCTTTCATGGCAGCGCCTAAATGGTGGTCGGTTTTCTTTGATGGCTTATCAAACTGGTAATGCACTTTCCAATACTCTGTAACCGCCACCTCAAAAAAACGGTGAATTGATTTTACATCTTTTGCCTCTAATATCTGCGATAGTAATTTTACCTCTTTACACATTAATGCGGCAAGTTGCGCCATCCTTAGGGTTGGAAAATTAGAAGGCCGCAACCGCAGAAATTTCCAAACATGCTTATCCATAGGTTGTAACTGGTGCAGGCGTTTCAGGTAGTTGTATTCTTTACGCAACTGGTTTGGATATTCATCAGTAAAGGTTTCGCTTAAAAACCCTGCCTGGCCAAACACGAGGGCCTCTGTCTGCAAGGCATCGTGCTGGTATTTAGCCCATATTTTAACCGGTAACGATTTAGCCAGCATATAAAACGCATCCTTGTTTATACTGGCGCCCATGTATCGTGCTATCATCTGAAACATCACATTCTCCCAATCGTTTTCGGAGGCTGCAAGCAGGGCATTTACCTGTGCTACTTTGCCTTCCAGGCGTTCAACCAATAACCGGTCTAAAAAGTTGCGGGCAACAAATTGGTCTGCATCCTTAAAGAAACGCGCGCAGGGGATCCAATCCTGCCGTTTGGCCAGTTCTTCATAGCGTGCTAACAGGGTGGGTTTAATAAGTGTTTTTAACTCGAGCGTAGGGATAGCCTCACCGGTCTTTCTTACAGCAGGATTGCCTTTCTGCTCGTAAACCACATGCAGGATAACGTTGTTGTAAGCCGCATCGGCCTGATGTTTATGCGCAAACCAATCACCGCTTTGAATATGTATTTCAACATTACCGGCCCAAAGTGTTTTGCCAATCCTGATTTTAGCCTGCTGAAAATCAGCACCGGAGTTGGTATTGTGCAAGCCCTGGCTTACTATTTCAACCGGTTCGCCGGTGGTAGTTTGTAAATCATTTTGGTTGAACAACCTGAATTTCCAGATAAAATGCAGCAGTTTTTCATTCATTGAATAAATATAATAAAGGATACCAAATACATTTTATCGCAAAGGCGCAAAGAATAAAAAAGCAAGAAGTTTAACACAATGCAGGATTAAAGCTAATTAACATGAGTTATGGATTAGAGATATTATTTGTAACCAGCAATTTCAATAAATGAACTGCGCCAAGTCCCACTTTGAAGGGGGCGGTTGATAGGTTTCGAAGAAACTTATCAACCGGGGGATGAGGGCCTCTTTGCGTAAAGACTGACATCATTCGATAGGTGCCCTCATCCCCCTGATTGCCATTTCCTGCGGAAATGACAATCGTCCCCCTTCAAAGTGGGACTTTAAATTCCCCGCATTCGTTTAATTTCCATCTACATAAAACATTTTTAATCCATAACTACGCTAATTACTTATCTTCTGTCATTGAACCAGCTTCATGCATTCCTTTGCGCCTTTGCGTTAAAATGAATTCACATTAAATCATAATCGTACAATCCGGCAACCACTTTTTCAGCTCTTCTATTTTTACACCGGTAATGTTGGTTCTCATAATATTTAATATCCGAAGCGATTGCAAATTTTTAAGGGTCTTCGGGTATTGGGTCAGCAGTTTGTTAATACTCATGTCGAGCGCTTTTAATTTTTTCAGATTAGTAAGCACATCAGGGATGGTAATAAACTGGTTATAGGAGAGGTCAATAATGGTTAAGCTGGTAAGTTTTATCATGGAAGCCGGCAGAGTATTCAGGTAATTACGCGCAGCATTAATGCGGGTAAGTTTGGTTAACGAGCCCATCTCGGCAGGCAACTCTTTTAGCGAATTAAAACCTACCTCCAGCTCTTCCAGATTTTTTAACCCGACAATCTCGGCGGACAAGGATGTAAGTTTATTGGCATTCAGATTTAAATACTTCAGCTTGCTTAATTTAAACAAAACAGCAGGCAGTGTCTTTAATTTATTACCGGAAAGGTTGAGTCTTTCAAGGTTTACAAGCGTGCCTATTTCTTCAGGAAGTTCCGTTAATTCTTTATTCCTCAAATTTAATGAGGTAACCAAACCGGGTGCCCTTAATGCTTCAGCTAAAGAGGTAAACTCCTTACCTGTATTGGCGTTGCAGGCGCAAAAAATTAAAAAACAAAACATAAAAGCAGTAAACCTCATAACTATTACCCTATTTTTTGAAACGCCTGTTCAATATCTTCAATCAATACTTGTGGTTCTTCCAGGCCAATGTAAAACCTTATCATGTTGTACGGATAATCTTTTAACTCCAGGTCATCACGGTTCTGAAAACTGCAGGCGGGCATAATCAGCGATTCATAGCCACCCCATGATACCGCCATTAAAAAACGTTTCAGGCTATTGCAAAAAGTTTCAACCTGTGACGTGTCTTTGGCCTTAATAATGGCAGTAAACAACCCGCCGCACCACTGCATCTGTTCTTTCGCCAAACTGTGTTGCGGATGCGATTCGGAGAATGGGAATATAACACGCTCAACCTGCGGATGATGTTCCATAAAATCAACCACCTTTGCGGTGCTGGCTTGTATCCGCTCCAACCTTAAAGGCAGCGTACGCAGGCTTCGTATCATCAGCCATGCATCGTTAGGCGAAATAATGCCGCCCATATTCAGCAGCTCAGAAGCAAAAATTTTATCTGCCATTTTCCTGCTGCTCATCAGGTAGCCCGCCACCACATCGCTATGCCCGCCAAAATATTTGGTAGCAGAATGCACTTCAATATCCACGCCCATGTCTATACACCGCTGCCCAATAGAAGTGCAGTAGCTGTTGTCAATAATGGTTACAATGCCGCGCTCTTTAGCCAGTTTTACCACAGCCTTAATATCCTGTAGCTCAAACGTAAAGCTGTTGGGGCTTTCAAGAAATATAACTTTGGTGTTGGGTTGAATAGCAGCAACAAAATTTTCAATGCTGGTTCCGTCAATCATTATATTAGTTACGCCGTAGCGCGACAGGAAACGGTTAAGCAACTTATCCGTCCAGCCATAGGGCTTCTTTACGCATACCACATGGTCGCCGGATTGAACGTTGCCCATTACGGCAGCGCTTATAGCCGCTACGCCACTTGAAAAAACAAGGGCATCTTCAGCGCCGGCCAGGGCCGCTATTTTTTTTCGGAGTATCTCAACCGTAGGGTTATTGCCGCGGGTATAGACGTGCACATCCTTCTCGTTCGGAAATGCGTTTCGGAGGCTATTTACATTTTTAAAGTAAAAATTACTGGTTTGAATAATAGGTGGGGCAACAGCATCAAAATATTGACCGCGTTCTTCGCCTAAATGGTTGAGGATATATGAAAGGTCCATCTTCAAAAATAAGAGAAATTAATTTCGCACAGGGTACAGCCTAAAATGCAGGGGTAAATCTAATCCATGTTAAGGCTTGCCGGTAACATCAATAAAAAAGGAAGGGCTTTGGTGTAGTCGAGTTGTTCGTAAAAGATACCCAACCTGTTCAGGTTTTTATAGTAGCTATTTACCTTCTGATAATAGTTCAATTCACTTCGCAAATACCAGGCTTTTACGCCTAGCATTTGGGCTAAAAACCACTTTTCTAAAAGCCTCCCAGCCCGGCCATTTCCATCTTCGAACGGATGAATATTAACGAATACAATATGGATAAACGAAGCGAAGTAAAAAACTTCTTCAACACTTAGTGTTTGCTTTTTCAGGTATTCAATATCGCGCCAAAGAGTCTTAAATAATTTATGTACTTCTGATCCGGGTGCCGCTTCATACTGTATTCTATACGTCTTGTGTTCCATCACTACCATATTGACTTTTCGGCACACGCCACGTTTGTGCTCTGACAATAAATGTGCAGACAGCAATTTATGAGCATGCAAAAAATTGTTTTGAGTCAACTCATTTTCCTGTGCATAGATATATGCCTGATAAAGGTCATTAGGTTTTTGTACCATATCTTCAACATACTCTATATCCAGCATTTTGTGCTTGACATAGCTATCAATTTCCATTGGCTCACCCTCGATTTTACTGGACGCCATCACCGATACGGAGGTATAGAAACTAAATGTATCCGTAGATATTTCAGCATCTTTTAAAGCGTCAAACTCATCTTGCAAACCTTTAGGTACTTGTTGCAAATAATCATCCAGTAAAACAGCAGGTATTATTTTTAAATCGTAATTCATCATCAGAATATTCAGGCTTCTGCAAAAACAAAGAAAGGAATTTTAGCACTATTATTCGCCAACCATTTATAGTATGCAACTTACGCCAATCCATATTTGGCAACAACTTCTTTTACGTGCTTAACCGCAGCCTGTGCCTCGGCCTCACTCCAGTCGGTTCTTATGGTCCTGAAAAAATCGCCGAGCAATATATCGGTGGTAGATAAGGGGCCGGTTGCCGGCCTTGGTTCATCCTGCATTACCTCCCGGTTGGCTTTTAACGATGCATCGCCCAGGCCAACGTTAAATCCAGGCGAGGCCGCTCTTTTTACCTTCAGGCCCCCCGCCATTAAAGCGTCTTCAATTTCAAAACGCGTCAAAGCTAAACCACCTTTGGCAACTGCCGCTTTGGCCAGTGCCTCAATAGCATGCCATGTTTCGGGTTCTTTTAATTTTTGAAGAATAGCCGACATCCTTTTTGACGGAAAATTCGGATCGCTTCCGGGGTTAATACCCATTAAAAATTTCTGAATGGCGCTAATGGGCTTATCATCCTGAACAGGAACATCCAGTTCCATTTCCTCGCCCGGATTGCTCATTTGTTCATAGTAAGCCCGGGTGCATGAACCTGCACAATAAATATCCATTAAATGATGGGCCGTTTCAATAGCCTTATTCCGGTCCTCAGCCGCCACAGACAAATGATTGCCCGATAAAATCTGTTGTATCAATGGGGTTAAACCTCCTGCGTTTAAAACCGACTTGCCCCGACCATAATCAGATGCCGAAAGTTCAATACCATCGCAAAAAAATCCTGCGTGGTAAGCAAACACTACCCGCCCGCTTTCGTGGTAGGCGCAAAGTTCTAATATTTCGTTAGCCATGGTTTTTAGTTTATGGATTAAAGGTAGGATTGTTCCAGAACAAAGCCAACTGCACTAGCGGCTATTGGCATTTTTAAAAAGACGCAGGTGCCCAAAAACGAATCTCCCCTCTCAAGCCGCAGCAGCAGATAGAGAGGGGAGACAGATATAGTGATGCCAGCGGCTGTTAGCATCCCCTTCGGGGACGGGAGGGGCTTTACATCACCAGCATCTTCTCCGTAATCTTCTGTGTGCCCTGGCGCAGGGTATAATAATACATACCGCTGGCAAGTTTGTGCGTATCAACTTCTATCTGATACGAACCGGCTGAATAGGTGCCTTCAATCAGGGTTTTTAATTCGTTACCAACAGCATCGTACAGTTTTATTTGTATGTTGCCACCGGTGGTTTGAAACTCTATTATGGTCGAGCCGTTTGCAGGATTAGGATAATTGCGCAGGGTAGTGGCACCAACTGTTGCCTGGTTTATACCTGTAGTTGGCGAGCAAGTGGCATTTAATAACTCGAGTAAAGGGAAAGATGATTGGTCTGGTGTGCCCATTACTGAATTTACCTCATCAGTCGGTACACAGAACCAGTTAGCAAGCACTGTTGAATATACAGAACGGAAATCGGTTTGCATGGCAAGGTTATCATTTACATTGGCATTGGCAGGTATAACCGGGTTGGTACCTAAAAATCCGCCATTAACCTGTGTGCCGAAAAGGAACACCGGTTCAGAAGTACCATGGTCGGTTCCCTGACTGCCATTTGAAATGATACGACGGCCGAATTCTGAGAAGGTCATTCCCAATACATTGTCTTGCTTGCCCATTAACTGAAGGTCATTCATAAATGCGTTCACCGCTACCGAAAATTTAGACAGCATACCGGCATGGTAACCTGTTTGGTTGCCACCGGTGGCGGAAACCTGTGCACTGTGCGTATCAAAAGTGCCCAGGGTTACCATATACACCTTGGTTTGCAGGCCACCGCCTACTAACTGTGCAACTATCTTTAACTGGTCGGCCAGTTCATTGGTTCCTGCTGTTGGATACAGGGTTGAAAGATTTTGCTGAGCGGTAGCCGCAGCCTTAATAACCGTAGAATAAGCCTGGGTTTCAATAGATGTTTCGCGGATAAACGCAAGCTCGTGCCCGGCAGGATTGCTTGGTGGCGTACCGTAATT
The DNA here is from genome assembly GCA_003165895.1 of Bacteroidota bacterium. Classification (GTDB taxonomy): domain Bacteria; phylum Bacteroidota; class Bacteroidia; order Chitinophagales; family LD1; genus Bog-950. Next base: position 6,818 of record PMXD01000232.1, read on the forward strand.
ACCGGAGGTTAACTGGTAAAAATCGGTTGTATTGGTAAGCGCAATACCCATGCTGGCAGCTGGCCCCTGCAAAGTTGTAGTAACGGTTGAACCAATTTGAATGGCCAGGGGGGCCGGATAACTTTCATTAGGGTAACCTGTTGGATAATTGGGGGCCGCATCAGATAAATACCGGCCCGCCCAACCTGTAGCCAGGGTTTCTTCTGAATCTGAGGCAGTCATCCATATATCAGTAGCCTCAAAGTGCGAAAAGTTAGGGTTAGGGTAGCTAACACCCTGCACAATCATAGCCTGCTTGTTATTAAACAGCGCTTGTATTTCGGGCATAGATGGGTGTAAACCGGTTACGGTAGTACCATCCAGCGGTAGCACCAGGTTTTCGGGTATCAGAATATTTGCGCGTGCAGTTGAAAGTGCCGAATACTGGTCTAGCGGAATAACGGTATTCAAGCCGTCGTTACCTCCGGCCAATTGAATAATAACCAGCACCCGGTCGGTTTGGGTTGATGACCGCAATGCTTTTTCGAACAAGCTGCCCCTGCCAAAAGCTCTCATTGAAAACCCGTTCAATAAAAACGGAATGGTTGCTACCGGTATTCCTCGCTTAATAAATGATCTCCTTTTCATCTTCAATTATTTTTCGCCAAAGCGGATTATAAAATTTTTATATCAACTGGTATTCAGCAAGGTCAAGCAAATACATATACATGGGCCTTAACCGAGATAGCACGGTATTAATATAGGTTTGATTGGTAGGCGCTGAAACGTAGGTGTTCCAGGCTGTTGTCCAGTAGGCTGGGTTTGTTAAACCGCCTAACAGCGAGTTAAGCATAACAGCAGTTTCATCAGCCCCTAAAGCGTTAGGGCTTAAAATCGCAGCAGCATCTGCAATTAACTGATTAGGGTCTGATGGGTTTGATAATGCACTTGTAAACGCCAGGTAATCTATTTGCAAAGTAACACCGGCGGAGGTTATACCAGAAGAGCCGCTCAAACCATCGGTATATTGATTACGCAAAGGCAGCGTATCGCTGTTTATCCATAACTCATGGTACTCTGGTTCCTGATAGTAAGCAGGCCATCCGGCAACGTTAGGCGGGTCGCCCGGGTCCATAGCCAGATTCAGCATCATGCTTGCAACAATCTGCCAGCCGTGGTATTGGTTAGGGATATTTGATGAATCAGGAAAAGCAATATTAAATTGCCTGCAAACACCTATCAAATGGTCAGCCGGGTTCTTTATCTGGCAGCCCATATTGTTAGGATCGAAGAAGTGCTCGCTTTTCAGCAAGGCACTTAAAATGGGTACCATCTCAAAATTATTCTGAACAATGATGGTTGAAAGCGGGGTAATAATATTGGCCTCAACCTGGTCGTCAATTACGTAGTAGATAAACCAGCGGTATAAATTACGGGCCAGAAATTTAGCTGTTTCAACCTGCGCAAAAATCATATTAATCAACTGGTCAGTTTCGGTAGCGCCGCCGGCACCGGTTACACCATTAATAACCGTATTGCTGTAAAAAGCCGAAAACTGCTTATCGCTGGTATCATGATTAGCGGAAACAAATGAAGTGGTAAGCGCTCCCTCATTATCCTTCCAGCCGGTAAGCACCTTGGCAGCTTCTTCCACATCACTTTGTGTGTATAAAGAGTTAGGCCCGTAACCTGTAGTAAAGCGCTCCTGCAGTTCGCGTCCGTAATTTTCGTTCGGATTAGTCAGGGTATTGGTATCGCCGTTCAGGTAAACAAGCATGCTGGGGTCGGTAGTAACCAGGCGGGTAAGCGTTTTAAAATTACCCAGGGCATTGGCGCGTAATAACGCAATGTGTTTATAACTGTAACGTGCATCGTTAACTGTGGCCATTTGCGTTGCAAAGTGATTATGCCAGAACAAAGTCATCTTTTCAATAAGGCTATGGTTTTGGTTTATCATCAAACCTACCCACCATGCTTTTAGGCTTAATCTGCGATAAGCATCAATAGTGCCTGACTCATAAGGCGCAGTTACCCAGGGAGCGCCTGCCGCCACATCGGTATCGGGCGTGGTGGCATTATAATTATTTACCGGTGGTGAAGGCGTAGCGGCCGGGGTAAGCAAAGTTGCAACTACCTGGTCCAGCGTCATGCTGGAAAAGTAAGTCAGGTCGGCCTGCGTAAGGCCAAACTTGGTACGGCGCAGCAGGTGCATTAATTGGGTTTGCCCGAAACGCCCCGTGTATTCAGTAAGGCCGGTGGTTGATTTCTCGTTAAACTGAGGCGTAGTGGTATTGGCAAATTTATTGTGCAGGGCGGGTTTAGTAGTTACGTCATCAGGCAAGTTGCCGGCAAGTGCTGCACTAATAAATTCTGAGCGTTTAATTGGAGCCATAATTACTGTTTTGATGAAGATAGATTAGTTGTAGACCACAAGGTAAAAAGAAAGTTTAATGTTGAAAATGTTAAATGCAGCGGGTGCATAAGGTGTGGCCTAACTCTTTACATTCAACCCCGAAAGGGTGGAGAACCCTTTCGGGGTGTCCCCGTAATTTATATATTGCATATTGTAAAGCTTTTATCCTTGAAAAAAACAGTCCTTTTTATTCTTTGCCTTCACCTGTTGTTGCTTTCGCTGGCGCAGTCGTTTACATCGCCATATAAGCTTTCACTGGCAGTTGATATTCCTATCAGTACCAATGGGGTAGCGCTTTTAGGTGCATCGTACCTTTTAGGCAAAACGTGGGACCTGCCATCAAAAGAAAGTATCAGCAGACTGAACCGAGATTCAGTTAATAAATTCGACCGAAGCGCTACCAGGCAGAATTCGAAAGTTGCAGGGTATTTAAGTGATGCTGCTTTGTACTCATCTGTGGCCCTTCCGCTATTGCAACTGATTAATAAAAACAGCCGAAAAGATTTTGGCAAAGTAGCAGCTATAAGCGGTGAAACATTTGTAGTAAACGTCGCTTTTACCGATTTTCTGAAAGAAACCGTAAGGCGAAAACGTCCGCTTTTGTACAACGAACAAGTGCCAATGGAACAGAAAATGAAAAAAGATAATTTTCAATCCTTCTACTCCGGCCATACCTCAACCGTATCTGCCATGAGCTTCAGCTTTGCCGAAATGTATGCCGATTATAATCCCAATTCAAAACTAAAACCTATGGTTTGGAGCATGTGCGCTGCCTTTCCTTTGCTTACCGGAGTTTTGCGCTACAAAGCCGGGAAGCATTTCTGGACCGATGTAATTACCGCGTATATTGCGGGCGCCGTTGTTGGGTTGGCTACGCCTTATGTGCATAGGGCTGGTTTGGGGTATAATTTGAGGAATAATTAAATGTTTAAATTCAGGATGCAATTGAAAAAGCATTAGCCGAAAAATATTCCCCATTCTCCGTTTTTAACAGCACATTAACATTTAAAAGCACGGTGCTTTTAAAATCTAACCTTCGCCTTTTTTATTTTTGCACCGGAATCAGCAATTTATTAATAAAACCTTAAACTTAAAGCAATGAAAAAATTATTTACACCACTATCAGTGGCTATGTATCTGCTACTATTTCAAAACATGGCCATCTGCGCGCCGGTAGCATCCTGCGATACAATCACTAATATAACATCGCGCGATACATTGATATATTATCTTAACGATTCTGCACAGGGCGGTGGCTACCTTTCAGGTAATAACGGTTATGGCGATGAAGAAAAAGCTGAGGAGCTATCCGGCCCTGTGGGAAGCCAGCTTACAGGCGCGTTTATCGGATTTGGCTATATCAATATACAACCCGGCGATTCTGGTAGCACGGTTACAATCAATGCCTACGATGCCACCGGTGCCGGAGGAAGCCCCGGTGCAACTATTGCAACTGCTACAGTAACGCTTCAACAAATTGCCTATTCCATCGGCGGCCAGTTATACGTTGCCTTTCCATCAGGGCCTACACTTGCGGCAAACAAATTTTTTGTTTCGGTTGTGTTGCCAACAAGCGGTGATACTATCGCTGTATTAACTACAACATTTTTTTCGCTTGATGGAAACGGCTGGGAAAGATGGAGCGATGGAACATGGCACGCGTACAATGTTACTTACGGGACTTTCCCCTATGATTTTGGTAATGATATAGCCGCCATAACCTGTGGCGGTGGCCCTTTAGCTGCGTTTCAGTCTAACCTGGCCAATACTTGTGGCAATAGTTTAACTGTTCAGTTTTACAATACTTCGTCAAACGGCACCGACAGCATTTTCTGGTCGTTCCCTGGCGGCTCACCTGATACATCCACATCAGCAAATCCGACAGTTACCTTTTCGGATACCGGCACCTACACGGTAAACCTGTATGCTTACGGTGCAGGCCTTGTTGACTCTACAAGTTCTACGGTAATAGTTACCCCTGCAATTACTGATTCTATAATAACAACCCCGGCCACAGGCTCCACAGGCAGCAACGGTACAGCTACAGTTATAGGCCTTACCGGTGCACAACCACTTACCTTCCAATGGTACGATGCTAATGGTGACACGTCTGAGACTATAACCGGCCTTACCCCCGGCGTATATTATCTTACTATATACAGCGCAACCGGCTGCTATCTGAACGACTCGGCAGTTGTTACTTTTATCAATGGTATTGTTAACATTAGCACCAACAAACAGGCTAACGTTTTCCCTAACCCTGCCAGTCAGGAATTGAATGTCGATTTTAATATAGCTACCACCGCCGAAATGCGCATCAGCGATATTACAGGCAGGATAATTTCCGTATTTAGTGCTGAGAATACTATCAACAACACTTTAGATATACAAAACCTTACTTCAGGCAGTTATATCCTTACCATAGTTGATAAAGCAAGCAAAGCAGAACAATCTGTAAAGTTTGTAAAGTTATAAACATAGACATACACTAAACAGCAACGGCACTTCAGTAATGAGGTGCCGTTGTTGTTTAATGAATTTATGATTGGAGGATATTTGTAAATAAGCTATTTTAACATAGCAATCAATAACGCCATAGTAAACGATTATTTAAATGCGGCCATGTGTAGGGCCAAATACGAGTTTCTTCAGAACGATAAAGTATATTATGGCGAAATACCAGGTTTTGATGGTGTTTATGCAACGGCAGCTAATCTTAAAGACTGCCGCGAAGAACTGCTTTCAGTTTTGGAAGATTGGCCTTTATTAAGCGTTTCTAAAAACCTGCCTGTTCCTGTTTAAAATTAAAACACTATGCCTTAACCTTCTTCTTCACCCCAACCTTCGCCGCACTCTTCACCACCTTCTTAACCCCGTTCAAAATCTCGTGCCCGCCGGTATCGCGTTTGCTTTGCAGGTATTTTTTGTTGTGTTTGTTGGGCGCTATTTCAATAGGCACATTGTCTACAATCTCCAGGCCGTAGCCAATTAAACCCACC